>WHTL01000033.1 GCA_009377735.1 Acidimicrobiia bacterium | reverse complement strand
GTCTCGGCAGCCGCTGCGGTGGTCTCGGTCGACTCCGTGGTTTCGGTGCTGGTGTCGTCACCGGGCTCCCCACCGCCGCCACATGCCGCCACGATGACGGACAACACCGCAAATAGTGCGACCAGATTGACGATTCGTTTCATGTTGGTACTTCCTCTCTTGTCGAGTTTCCAGAATCGGGATTCGTCAGTACGTAAAGGGCCAGCCTTTCCAGTAGTTGCGGATGCGGAGCCAGATCCCGTGAAGACCGAGCGGCTCGAAGATCAGGAATGCCACGATCAACAAGCCATATATGACGGTGTTGAGTTGCAGGATTCCCAGACCGGGTGCCACCCCCGGCGACAGGTTGATGATTCCGAAGTCGTCGGGTCCGGTGGAAAGGATCGGGTCGAAGATTGCGGCGAGCAGGCCACCCTGTGCTGCGGAATCACCGAGGAGACCCCCAAAATCCTGAACCAAACGCGGCAGGAGGACCACAAAGGCCGAACCCATCAGGACACCCGCCACCGAACCCACTCCCCCGATGAGGAGGATGGCGATTATCTCCACCGATAGGAGGAGATCCCATTGCTCGGGGATGGTCCGACCGACCTCGATTGCGAGGAGGGCACCGGCCACACCCGCATAGAACGACGAGATGGCAAAGGCGAGGGTCTTGTATCGGAACTCGTCGACACCCATGATCTCGGCTGCTACATCACGATCTCGTATTGCCTGGAAGGCGCGGCCGACCCTAGTCCTTTGCATGTTCTTGGCGACGATCAGCATCAGCACCGTCAGGGCGAGGACAAAGATGTAGAACTTGCCCTCCCCACTCACGTTGAGGAAGCCGAACCAGATGCCTGCGGTCTCGAAATCCAACAATGGCTCCTCCTCCTTCCAGAAGCGGAAGGCGAGGTCGGGAAATCCTCTGCCCGACTGTGAGCCACCGGTGACGAAGTCGAGATTCCGCCACAGGTACTCCCCTATGAAAACAAGGCCGAGGGTCACGATCGCCAGATAGAGACCCCTGACCCGAACCGCGGTCGGTGCCACGAGGATTCCCACCAAGGCGGGGATCAAACCAGCCAACGGCAACCACACCCAGATCGGCAGACCCAGACCCCATAATGCCCCCGGCTGTGCACCCAACACCGCCGCCGTGTATGCACCTAGCCCCATGAAGAAGGCATGGCCCAGCGATACCTGACCTGCAAGACCGGTGAGGATGTTGAGACCGAGACCTGCGATGGCGAATATCCCCAGCTCGGAGAGCAGCTTGAGCCAGTCGGAGTTCGCCAGGAATGACGGACCGGGGATTCGACCCACCTCACCCCCGATGCTGCCCGGTGCAAAGAATGGTATTGCCACCAGGAATAAGAGGGAGAGGCCGGTGATCACCCGTTGCGTGGTCGACTTGAGCAGGGCCTGGTCGTCGGCGTAGTCCGTGACGAGGAGGGGACGGCCTCTCATACCCGGCGGATCTCCTCGGTTCCAAAGAGACCGTAGGGCCTGATGAGCAGGACCAACAGCATCACGAGATACGGGACCACTCCCCCAAACCCTGACCCGAGGAATGCGAACGTCGGGTTGTTGGAGACAAACTCCGTCACCGCGGCCTGGGCAAGACCAATGACGTATCCGCCCACTACCGCGCCAACCACGGAGTCCAGACCGCCGAGTACAACCGCCGGGAAGGCAAGGAACGCGAAGAACGCGGTCGATGGGTCCACCCCGATGGAGCGACGGGGAGACACCGAGACGAAGATACCGGCCACGGCGGCCATGGCCGCGCCCATCGCCCACGCCAGTGAGAAGATCCTTCCTACCTGGATCCCTTGGGCGCGGGCGGCCTCCTGATCGAAGGCGGTTGCCTGCATGGCCACACCTGTGCGAGACCGGAAGAACAACGCGATCAAACCAACGGTGGCCAAGGTCACCAGCACGGAGATGACCACATTCCAGGGCACGACGGCCCATCCCAGATCGAGGGAGCTCCCACCCGTCGGGATCCCCAGTGGTCGGGGGTTGGTCCCGATGAAGTCGTTGGTGATGGTGCGGATGGCAATGTCGAGACCCAAGGTCACGATGGCCACTGCGAACAATCCTTCCCCCAACATGGGGCGGATGAATATCCGCTCCAGAATGAGTCCGATCAGAGCGGCTGCGACCATGGCCAAGATGGCGCTAGAGACCCATTTCAGCCAGTTGGGGGCGTCCCCCATCCACTGCCCCGGTATCTCGGCGACATTGGCGAGGTAGGCGACCATGAAGGCCCCCAGTGCGGCCAATGCGCCATGGGCGAAATTGAGCACCTGGGTGGATTTGAAAATGATGACGAACCCCATCGCCAACAGGGCATAGATCGAGCCGAGGGAGAGCCAGTCGACCATCATCTGACCCAATCCCGATGCTCCCTCGACCTGCTCCTGGGCAGAGAACCCCACCACCCCCACCAGACCCCAGAGACCCTGGATCGATTCGCTCACCGATACATCTCCTCGACCAGGTCGTCGAACATCTCGCCCATCGAGTTCCGCTTCACCTTCTGAGTTGCGGTCAACTCACCGTCTTCGTGATCGAGTTCCTTGGGGAGGAGGCGAAACTTCTTGATGCCCTCCGCGTTGGAGAACTTTTCGTTGGCCCTCTTGACGACATCGGAAACCAACTCGACCACCTGCGCCTTCTCCGACAGGTCGCGGTAAGTCGTGTAGGGGATCCCCTTTCGGGTCGCCCAATCGCCGGTGGTGTCGAACTCGATGCCGACGAGAGCTGTGAGGTATCGACGACCGTCGCCGACCACCATGGCCTCCTTGACGTACGGGGAGGTTTTGAGTGTGTTCTCGATCTCGGAGGGCGAGATGTTCTTGCCACCACTGGTGATGATGATGTGTTTGATCCGATCAACGACCTTGATGTGGGTGCCTTCCACCCAATCCCCGACGTCACCCGTGCGTAGGAATCCGTCAGGGGTCATGCTCTGCTCTGTCGCCTCAGGCTGATTCCAATATCCGAGGAATGTCCCCCCGTTCTTAGTGAGGATCTCACCAGTCACCTCATCGAGCTTCAACTCAGTTCCGTGGTAGGGCTCGCCCACGGTTCCCACCTTGTTTCGCCCGTGAAAATTGTTGGTGGCGATGGCGGCGTTCTCCGTCATCCCATACAACTCGTACAAGGGGACTCCGTAACCGATGAAGTCAGTGATCACCTCGGGGGCGATGGCTGCGGCACCGGAACCGGCCCAGCGGGCGCGGCGCAGACCGATCCTCTCCTTTAGGGGCCGGAAGATCAGTGGGTAGCCAACCAGGTAGAGGAGGCGGCTCTTCCCGGTGTGGAGCCCATCGTTGGCGACCCGCTCCCTCCCGATAACCTGCGCCATTCGCGAACCAAGACGGAAGAGCTGACGTTTGAACCAGGTGGCATCATTCCCCCTGATCTGGATGGCAGCATGGAGCTTCTCCCAGATGCGCGGCACGGCGAAGAAGAGGGTGGGTTGGATCTCTGAGAGGTTCTGCTGCACGGTGTCGATCGACTCGGCGAAATTGAGCACTGTTCCACACGACACCATCGTCCATGTCGAGAAGATCCGCTCGGCGACATGGCACAGAGGCAGATATGTGAGCACGAGATCATCGGGTCCTGGCTTCCGATTTCCCTTGATCCGTCCATCACAGAGGATCACCGATTCGACACAGGCAATAAAGTTCTGGTTGGTGAGCATCGCCCCCTTTGGCGGGCCGGTGGTTCCCGAGGTGTAGACAAGCGTCATGACATCGTCTGGTTGAGCCGCGGCCATGATCTCGTCCAAAAGGCCAGGATTCTCGGTATGGTGCTCCCGGCCCAGCAGCATGAAGTCGTCCCAGTGGAGAAAACGGTCGTCATCACGCCACTCTCGGAATCCGCGTGGCTCTACATGGATGATCGTTCTCAGGTCCGGCAGGTCCCCCATCACCTCGACCACCTTGTCGGCCTGTTCCTGGTCCTCCACCAGATGGAGGATGCTTCCAGCGTCGCGGAGAAGATGGAGCACCTCAGCGGGGGGGTTCGTGGGGTACAGCCCCACGGTGATTCCCCGGATGGCAACGGTCGCCAGGTCGAGGATGATCCACTCGGGACGGTCCTCGGAGTGGATCGAGACCCGATCCCCCTTGCCGACGCCAAGAGCGAGAAGACCGTGGGCTGCGGTGGTGATCTGGTCCCAGAGAGACTCCCAGGTGATCTCCTGCCATACCCCGAGGTCCTTCTCCCTCATCGCTACAGCCGTGGGATGCTCTCGTGCCCACCTCTGGGCCATCGTCACGGGTGTTGTGGTCACACCGGTGGCGGGTTGCGACGCCTCTCGTTCCAGGGTTTCGGTCATCCCTCGTTCTCCTCTCCACGGCACGATAAACGGTGAGCGCTCAACACGGAGGGAAAAAATGGTGCGGAGCGAGGCGGAGAGGGCGGGCCCCTGAGTGGCTCGCCTCGTTTCTGTGCGTATTTTTGACGCGATAGAGCGAGTTTTCACGCGCAGAACGGTGGGGCGGGAAGCGCCTCCTCGTTCTGTGCGGATTTTTGACGCGATAGAGCGAGTTTTTACGCGCAGAACGGTGGGGGGGGTGGGGATCAGCGCGTTACGGCCCCAGTACCCACTCGGCGCCCTCGGCCCAGTGTTCCTTCTTCCAAATGGGCGCCCGCGCCTTGAGCTCGTCGATGAGATAGCGGCATGCGTCGAACACCTCGGTTCTGTGTCCAGCAGAAACGGCCACGGCTACCGCTATGCCACCCAAGCGTAAGGTGCCGGTTCGATGCCGTATCGAGATGGCAATGAGGTCCCAATTCTCGGATGCCTCGATGGCAATCTCCCTGATGACATCCTCCACCTCCTCCTCATACGCCTCATATTCCAGATGGGTGACCGACTCCCTGCCCTCAGAGTGATCCCGTACGGTTCCCACGAAAAGGTCGATGGCGCCGGCGCGGTGATCAGCCACCTCGTCCACCAGTGCGGCGACATCGATATCGTCGGAGACGATCTCCACCGAGATCCGCACGCTGTCGGGTTGTGACGTGGAGTTCATACAATTGGAGTCTATGCAACCCGCCGGGAGAGACTCCCCCGATACCGAGGAACCCGATGCCCTGGGGCTTTGGGTGTCCAGGTACGGGTCCCCCAACAGCGACGACGAAGCACTTCTCGATACTGAAATCGACCGCCCAGCCCTCGCCTCCCCCAACCCTCCCCCGACCGTGGACGAAACGGCCGAACCCGCTCCACCGACCGCACCACCACCTCTTTCCCAACGATCAAGACCGGGTTGGTTATGGGTTGCCGCCCTCGCCGGGGCATTGATGATCGGCTCGGGTGTGACCTTCGCGGCCCTCAGTTTGAGCGGGATGCTCGACACCCAGGAGGCGGTAGGAATCACCACACCGACTTCCCAATCGTCGCCCACCGTTGAGGCGTCGGCGACCGGAACCCTGGAGAACGTCACCGAGATAGCCGCGGTGGTGATTCCGGCAACGGTGACCGTCGAGGTGATCGGAGAAGCAGGCGCTGGTGGCGGATCAGGTGTGGTACTCGACTCAGAGGGCCACATCGTCACCAACAACCATGTGGTGGAGGGCGCCTCGGAAGTATCGGTCATCTTTTCCGACGGGAACCGATTCGACGCCGAGGTGGTGGGAACCGATCCCCTCACCGACATAGCCGTGCTGAAGGTACCGCGCACTGATCTGAGCCCGATCAAGCCCGCCGCAGGGTCGACGCCGAATATTGGTGATACGACAGTAGCCGTGGGCAGCCCCCTTGGTCTGCGCGGTGGCCCGTCCGTGACCACCGGGGTGGTCTCGGCAACGGGTAGGTCCCTTCCTGTAGAGGGTGGGGCCCTCCTCTACGGTTTGCTCCAGACCGATGCGCCCATCACCAGGGGCTCCAGCGGTGGGGCCCTGGTGGATGCCTCCGGTCGCCTTATCGGCATCACCACCGCCATAGCCGTATCCGACGTGGGCGCCGAGGGTCTCGGGTTCGCCGTGCCCGCTGATCTGGTGCTCTCGGTGGCATCCGACCTCATCGAGGATGGTGAAGTGGCGCACGCCATGCTCGGTGTGCGGGGCACGACGGCCATCAAGACCACCGGCGAGGCAACCCGTGCTGAGGGCGTCGAGGTGACCAACGTCTTCGATGGATCTGCCTATGCCGAGGCTGGTGGCGAGAAGGGAGATGTGATATCTACCCTCGACGGAGAGCCGGTGGCATCGATCGAGAACCTCCTCACCAAGCTCCGCTACCGACGCGCCGGCGACACCACAGAACTGTCCGTCATTCGAAACGGAAGCGAGACGACCCTCAACGTGGGGCTCGATCGCTGGAAGGAGCCATGAGTTCCGACGACCTTTTCAGCCGTCTCTTCGAGCTGTTCGACCAGTCCGGACCCATCAACTGGAAGCTAGCCGCCGAGATGATGCGGCACATCACCGATGACCGCACCCCGGTCGAGCCCGATTTGGCCGAGGAATACCGGGAACTGGCACGTCTCGCCGAGCATCGCTTGACGACCGCCCTCGAGATACCCGTGCACAGCGCCGATCTTCTCGCCCTTGATCGGAGGGAGTGGGCGGAACGCAATCTGGAGGGTTACGGCTACCTGGGTGTCGCCATCGACCTACGCGGACAACTCCCCATGGGTCAGCTAACACCGTCGCTGCTCGGTATGCAGATCGGCTCGATGGTGGGCGTAATGGCCAGCGACGCCCTCGCATCGTTCGACACCGGGTTTCCGCCCGACCGTGCCTTCTCCCTCTCGGTGGTGGTGCCTGCTGTGGAGGACTTCGCCTCGGCCACCGGTCTCGACGCCCACTCGGTCCGGCTCTGGACGGTGACCAGCGAGCTCGTCTTCCGCAGCCTCACGGGTCCTCCGTGGGTGGTCGATCGTCTCACCAATGCCGTCAACAACTTCGGCGACTCCATCGAGATCGACCCATCCATCTTCGAGGAGATGCAGACCGGGTTCGACCCGGCAACGATGAGCGGGATGTTGGAGGGTTCGATCGGCGAGACCGACGAACGTGCCGAACTGGAGACCCTCTCGGCATCTCTGTACGGCCGGACCATGTGGGTGACACGACGCCTGCTGGCGGATTTGATACCCAATGTCGACGAGCTGATCGAGCGACGTCTCGCCCTTCGCTCCTCCCCCGAAACGGTGGCGGTGTCTCTCAGACCCCTCCCCTCATCCATGATGGAGAAAGGGGCCGCGTTCTGGGAAGAGGTAGCACGGCGCTATGGCGATGACGCGGTGGGTGCCAGCCATCAGGAGACGGAGCGGCTCCCCCATGTCGACGAGCTGGACGATCCAGTGGCCTGGGCGGCGCGTGTCCTGCTAGACGACCTCGATCTGGGCGATATGGGGGAATAGCAGGCAACCCCGAGGGAGTATCGCCTCGCGGCCACGCCCTTAGAAGGAGGTGTTGGGTTAGCCGTCTCTGTTGGTGGTGGTGTCCTTGGTGGTGGTGTCCTTGGCCGTGGCCTCCGTCGGCTCTGGGGCTCCCTCGGTCTCTTTGGTCCCCTCGGCGCTACCGTCCTCGAGTCCCTCACGGAACTCCTTGGTGGATTGGCCGAGCGAGCGGGCGAGCTCGGGGATCTTCCTAGCCCCGAAAAGGAGCAGGACGACGACAAGGACAACGATCCATTCACCGGGTCCGAAGTTCATGGACCCGAGTATATGGCCCGTGTGCCGAGAACGGCGAACCAACACTGCCCTGTCGGGTTGATCTCAGCCGAGAGCTGTGGCGTTGACGAAGGCTTGGAGACGCTCCCGAGACAGGATCTTGAGGTCGGAGCGCCGCTTCTCCAACTGGTAGACACTGAAGGGCGCGTACTTCTCGGTGACGAGGACAGAGCGATCGGCATTGCTCGATTGCGAGTCGACCGCGAACCGCTGGATGGTGGACTCGTTCACCTCGTGGTAGTCGCCCTCGTTGTACTCGTCGAATGCGATGAATGTGAGCGACCCCGGCTTGGTGGCAAACAAGGTGCCCGGGATTGGCCCGGCGCCGATCTGATATCCCGTGACCGCCAGCAGACCCGTGACCAGATCGCTCGCCTTCATCGTCGCCATGTCAACACCCTGTGCCTGGAGGGCGGCTCGCAGACTTGGGGGTATGTCCAGCTCCTGGGAAAGGGGCCGCAGGGCGTCGTCGGTGGGTGTCGGTGCCGCCGTTACCTCGCCGGAGGAGGCGAAATCCTTGGTGAGAGGGTCGGCGGCCATAGTCGAGAGATCGAGCACATCGATGTGGGCGCCGGGGTCGGGAAGCTCCCCGGGTTTGTTCAACCTGACCCTGGTGAGCTCCACGGGTTCTTTACCCCCGGTATACACCACAACCTGTTCCACATCGTCGATGGGAAGGCTGTGCCTCTTCTCGCGCACGACCTCGATCGCCTGGTCTGAGAGAAGGGCGGCAACCACCTCGCTGTTGGTGTCGGCGGTCGGAATGTCGAAGGTGACACGCGCCTCGTTTCCATGGACGTGGAAGTTGGCGACCTTCGCCCTCCCGCGGACATTGGTGGCGAGCCCTGTGGTGGGAGTGGGAGATTCGGATTCGGGCTTGACCGACGCCGTCCTCCCAGAGATGGCGACGATCACGGCAATCGCAGCGATGACGACCACCGCCAGGATAATTATCGCAATTGCTCCAGAGCTCATCCTTGGGTTCCCTGCATAGATGTCACAACCCCGAGCCTATCGAACCTCGCGTCGAAGTACAGTTCGGGATCAATGCGGTCATTCTCGTAGATCACTCCTCTTCGCCTCCATCCCATTCTAAGATTATCTCGGCTGTCACATCATCCTCCACCCCAGCATCCATCCGCAGGATCGTTGCCCGTTGCGCACCCTCGGATCCAAACGCCGTCACCACGTCATCGGCCCCTAGAAGGGTGAGACCGTTGGGGACGATGACCTCACGACCACGTCGGATCGACACCAGCGTCACCCCTTCGGGCCAGCCCACTTCCCGTACCATCCGTCCATCGGCGATCGATCCGAAGGGGACCCGAAAGTCGAAATAGCCGGTGCCCGGATCCGTCCGTTGGGTTAGCCGATGTCTGGAGAGGGCATGATCGGTCCGTTGACCGAGTGCCAGGTGATAGGCGTTAACGGCGTCCTCCCGGCGAAACATGCCGATCAGAGCCGAATCGTCGCCCGTGTCGACGACAGGAAGACGACCCACCCCCAACGAAGCCATGACCTCCAACGCATGTGAGACCTGATCGGTGGGGTGCACCGTGAAGGGGTTTACGGTCATGACCTTCGATACCGGGACGGCGTTGGTGTCACCCTCGGCCTTCGCCAGGTCCGTCATCGTGGCCACTCCCAGCACCCGTCGGCCCTCGGCAACCACGGTGCCGTGGGAGCGCCGGGCATCCAACTCGGACTGCACTCTCGCCACCGATGTGTCCGCGGAGGCGACGAATGGTGGCTGGCTCATAACCTCCCCAACGGTGACGCTGTCGAGCACGTCGACCTCGGGACTCTTCACCATGTGTATCCCCCTGCGGATGAGAGGCATGGTGTAGGCGGAGGCAGGATGGAGACGATCGGCAATGAGGGTCGCCACGGTGGCGGAGAGCATCAGGGGCAGGATCAATCCGTAATCCCTCGCACCGGTCACCTCGAAGACGAGGAGGATTGCCGTGAGGGGGGCACGTCCCACTACCGCGAACATGGTGGCCATCCCTACCAGGACCAGGCCGCCGAGAGGGAGGCTGGAGATATCCCAGATGGGTTCCACGAGCTCGTAGATGGCGGCACCGATGGCTGCACCCATGAAGAGGCTGGGCATGAAGGCACCACCCGAGCCACCCGATGAGATGGTGAGAGCCGTTGCCAATGCCTTTCCCAGTGCCAGGAGAAGCATGATCCACCAGGCGTCGGCAAGGAGACCACCGGTGAGCAGGGACTCCGCCCCATCCTGACCGGTTCCCCCGAGGGCCGGCTCGAACACGACAAGTGCGGCGACCAGCACTCCGGTGCCGACCGGAACCAGCACACCCAACTCCCGGTACTGCTCCACCGTCCGTTCGGTCCGGTCCAGAAGCCAGAGAAAGCCGACGCCGATGACCGCCACCACCAGGGCAAGGCCAAGATATACCGCCAGCTCCCTGGGATCACCGAGAGTGAACGCCGATGAGGCCATGGCCAACTCGTCACCAACCAGGAGGCGGCTGGTCACCGCGGCGCTGACGGAGGCGATCACGATCGCCGACATGTGACGCACGGCAAAGCTGGAAAGGATCACTTCCATGGCGAACAGCATTCCGGCAATAGGCGCATTGAAGGTGGCACCGATTGCCGCTCCGGCACCTGCGGCCACCAGGGAGCGGATGTGATGCTCCCCCAGCTTGAATTTGGTGGCGATGACCGAGGCGATAGAGGAGCCCAACTGCACCACCGGTCCCTCACGGCCACCGGAGCCCCCGACGCCGACGGTGAGGGCGGTGGCGGCCAGCTTCGCCGGGATGCTGCGGTGACGCATCCGTCCACCCCTGAGAAGGAGGGAGGCGATGGTTTCCGGTACACCGTCTCCCGCAACTTCGGGGGCGATATGACGTGCGATCGCCCATGCGGTCACGAAACCGACCGGTATGAGAAGGAACAACCAAAACGAGCCATCCCCGATGCCAAGGGCACGGACCACCCAGTGGACGGCGTCGAAGGACCACACCATCGCCGCGGTTCCTAAGCCCACCCCGAACCCGACTACCAGGGAGAGAAGGGCGAGTCCGGTGGTGTCGGAGTCGGTAGCGGCGCCCATGATGAGATCACGGACACGTTGGAGTCGGCGCACCCAGTTGAGGTTAGGGGATTAGCGAATAGGGACAGCCGCCGCCAATTCTTCCCCCACGCAAGCAGCAGGTAGGGGGAGAACTTAGGTAGCTGCCATCTCGGTCGCCAACTCGTCGACGGCGGGTACAGGACCGGATCTCTCGTCGAGCCTGACGGCGACCACGCCCATCACGATGAAGACCCCTCCCAGAAGTTGGACGGGCGCTGGTACCTCTCCGAGGAGGACCCACGCGACCAGGACCGCTCCCATGACCTCGCTCAACCCGACGAAGGAGGCCATCTTGGACCCCAGACGGCGGTTGGCGCTCACCCCAGTGGTGTAGGCGATGGCGGTGGAGACGAGACCAAGGGCGGCGACATCGACCCACCAGGGAACCGTCATCCCGGATAGCGACACAGGATTCGTCCCCCAACTCATCTCTGCAAATCCCGCCAGACCGGCCAGTCCCAAGGTCAATGCCCCCACCAGCAACCCACCGGCGGCGAACGCCAATGGTGGGATGGCCAGGTGCTCGTTGCTCGATATGACGAAGTACGCAGCAAGTCCCAGGGCGGCACCAAGACCCCAGACGACACCGACCAGATCCACCTCAACAGCACCAAAGATCCCCAAGACGAAGAAGAGACCGAGGATGGCAAGACCGGATCCGAGGACGGTGAGGGGCCGCGGTCGCTCTCCGTAACTCATCCACCGCCAACCCACTACCAGAAACACCCCGAGGAACTCGAGGAGAATGCCCACACCCACCGTCACATGGGAGATGGCTTGATAAAAGGCGAGCTGTGTGGCCGCGGTTGCCACCACGCCGAATAGGACAATGCTGGGAAGAGCCTCCCGCAGCAGATGCCAACGACCCCGTAGCGAGAGAATCGCCGGGATTGCGAGGAGGAGCCCACCGACACCCACCCGCCAAGTGACTGCGGCGGCCGGTGACCAGCCCGTGTCGAGAAGACCCTTGGCGAAGGAACCGGAGGTGGCAAATGCGATCGCAGAGACAAGCGCCAAGGCGAATCCCACGAGTGTCTTCCCCTGCATCGGCCAAACCTTCCTTCGTCATGGGCAACAGTACGTTAGACTAATGATTGTAATCGACCTCACCATCAGGAGTCAACATAGTTTTTGCCCATGACACCGAGGTAGCGCTGCAGAGTGCTGCCGCGCTGATCAACACGGTCGGCGAGACGGACACGCTGGGAACCACCGAGGAACTGACCGACTTCGTTCGGGTCTGGAACTGGAGTGGCAGTGTCCGTGGCACCAGTATGGAGTTGAAAAAGGTGCGAGAGCTACGAGGTCGATTGCGACATCTGTGGACGGCCGACACCGATACTCTCGTCGAGGGGGTCAACAAGCTGCTCACATCGGCCGACACCCGCCCCCAGCTCGTGCGACACGACGATTGGGACTGGCATCTCCATGCCACCGACCCCGAACAGCCGTTGGCAGAGCGCATGGCTATCGAAGCGGCGCTGGCCCTGGTCGACGTGATCCGGGCCGGTGAGGTGGAGCGGCTGCGGAAATGCGCCGCCGACGACTGCGATGATGTCCTTATCGACCTTTCCCGGAACCGATCCCGTCGCTTCTGTAGCCAGCAGTGCGGCAATCGCATGGCGGCGGCAGCCTATCGGGAACGAAAGTCGTCGGACGGCTAGTCCCCCTGGACGGTGTCCTAGAGTTTCGGTGGTGAGCCGGTTCACCCATCTTGGACGGATCGTCGATCTCCGACTCCTGACCACGAGGCTTTCGCTGGTGCTGGTTTCGGTCTGGGCGGTGGTCGGCTATCTCAACGAGGGTTGGGCCGGGGTCTTCGATTGCGGGGTGGCAGCGGTGCTGGGGTGGATGCTGGCGCGTGAGCTCGACCCAGATCACCCCTGGATCGCAGTGCTGGTTGCTGCCCTGGCGGGTGCTCCGGGTCTGGTCGGGGTCGACGTCGGACTACGCGCCACACTGATCGTGATCGCATCTGCAAGATTGATGGTGCGTTCTACTGGTCTTGCCGCAAAGCTGACCGACATCTTCGTGGTCGGTGCGGTCGCGGTGGCGTGGGCCACCGGACCCGGGGGTTGGGCGGTCGGGATGGGACTCGCAGTCGCCATCGCGCTCGATGCGGGCACCGACCGAACCCGTCTCGGGCTGGCCGCTTTGATCGGGCTCGGGGTGACGGCCGTTGGCGCTCTCACTGGTGGTGTCACCTCGACCTGGTCGACGCCCACCCTGGTCCATCTCGGTGTCGTGGTTGCGGGTCTTGGCGCCACGGCCATAGCACGCCCCCGTCCACTCCAGAGTGTCGGCGACTACACCGGTGAGGTACTGGATCCGACCCGGTTGTCCATCGCCAGGATCATCGTCGTCGGGGCTGCCACGCTTGCCGCTCTAGCCGGCGGAGGGAGCGCCGTTGGTGTCACCTCCGTCATTTGGATAACGGTGACGGTGGTAGGCGTCGCCAGCCGTCTCCGCCCATCCTTTCGGGGGTAATGCCCCGAACCCAGGGTTCCCACAGCCGCTCAGCGGCCTCCCCAGCCCAAAGTTCGAGCCAACCGCCCGCCGCAGCGAACCCAGGGTTCCCACAGTCGCTCAGCGACCGCCCCAGCCCGAAGTTCGGGATCAGCGGAAGGCAATGGTTAGCCGCGCAGACTCGTGATCCGATAGTCGCCGGCATCGTCATCCCACTCGATACTCACCCAGCCCTGGTTCTGTGCCGCCTTGACGAACTGGAGGAATCCTCCGTAACCGAGCTTCTTCTCGGAGAAACTACTCTGTTGTTTGCGGACGAGGTCCTTCATCCCCGACAGCACTGGGGTGCCGTTGCTCTTTCCCTCCGCCGCTGCAACTACGCCGGAGAGAAGCTGAAACGCCGATTCGTCGCCACCGTTCTCAGGGAACGAGACCAACGGATCACCGCGAGCGGGACCCTCCCCCAGCGTCACAACACCCCGACCCTCGAGGTGTCGCAGCAGCTCACCAAAACCCCTGAATCCGTGGTCGGCCTCCGAGAAGGTGGAGTCCTTTCGTAGCACCGCCCGCTTCAGCGTCGATGCCGGAACGGTCTCACCGGAGACCGACTGCATCCCGCCGAGGGTCCGGGTCACGAGCGACATCCAGTCCTCACCGCGGTCCGGCTCGGAGGCAGCCTCCTCGTCGGCGGATGACTCATCGGGCCGTGATTCGGGTCTGTTGGGTTCAACACCCTCCAGATTCTCATAGAAGAGGAACTCATCGCACGCCGGTGGGAGCATCTTGGAGGTGGAGGCTTTGACCCCAACACCGATCACCTTCTTGTTCAGCTCCCGCAGCTTGTAAACCAGCGGTGTGAAATCGGAGTCCCCGGTACAGATGACGAAAGACGTCACCCAGTCCCGCTCCAGGGCGAGTTCTACGGCATCGACCGCCATCTTGATGTCGGCGGCGTTCTTACGGGTGACACCCATGCGTTGGGGGATCTCGATCAGCTCCACCTGGTGACGGGTGAGCATGCGACGGTCGTCGTCGAACATAGACCAGTCGGCATAGGCCCGTCGGGACACCACCCGGCCCCGGTCGGCGAGTGCGTCGGAGATCGGTCGGAAATCGAAGCTGATGCCACCGAGGTCCTCGCGGGCGCCTATGGCGAGGTTCTCGTAATCGAGAAACAGCGCGATGCGATCTTCATCCATGGTTGAAAAATCCTGTCGTTGTTGTCATCAAGGGTAGAAGGGATTGACGCCGATCCGGTCATCGTTGGTATTCTCAGGTCATGGGTGACCCCGCCTGCTGGCTTGCATCGATCTGTCTCACTTGTGGCCGGTTCCTCGATGACGACATGCCGCCCCCAGAACCGGGCGAGTGCCAACACGAGGACGTAGAGACCCGCCAAGTCCCGATTCAGTCGATGAAAGACACAACAGCGTCAATGGACAGCACCAGCGCGCCGAAGTCATCGAGTTGATGTCGTCGCAATCCCCCAGATCGATGAGCCCAGCCGAAGATCAGAACAGACGGCTCCTGCGCGCCCGCGACACCATGGACCGGGATTTTGCCAAGCCACTCGACGTGCCGGGGCTAGCCGCCATCTCCTTCATGTCCCCGGCCCATTTCACCCGGAAGTTCCAGGCGACGTTCGGTGAGACACCCCATCGTTACCTCCAGAGACGAAGAATCGAGCGGGCGATGGCGTTGCTCCGAGATCGGGACGAGACCGTTACCAATGTCTGCTTCTCCGTCGGATTCGAAAGTCTCGGTACCTTCAGCCGCACGTTCAGCAACATCGTGGGCATATCCCCATCGGAATACCGAGAGCGGCACCTCCCCCTTCCCGTGCCAGTGTGCTTCGTGAAGTCCTGGTCGAAACCGAGCAGTTTCGGATAAGCCACAGGCGCCAGGGTTCCCATAAGGTGAACGTCATGTTCAACAACATCAGTATCACCACACAGTACGTACTCGACCAGGCCGAAGCCATCGACTTCTACGTCGGCAAGCTCGGCTTCGAGGTTCGCAACGACGTCGACCTGGGATTCATGCGGTGGCTCACCATTGGTCTCCCCTCCGACCCGGATCGTGAAATCCTCCTCGAGGTCCCGGGTCCGCCCGCCCACAGCGACGAGGTGGCCACCCAGGCACGAGATCTCATCACCAAGGGTGCGATGGGCTCGTTGATCCTGACGACCGATGATTGCCAAGCGACCTATGACAACCTGGTCGCACAGGGAGTGGAATCCACCGAGGAGCCCACCGAGCAGCCCTACGGCATCGACTGCGCCTTCCGGGACCCGTTCGGCAATCCATTCCGCATCACCCAGCCCGCAGAGCAGGTGGCCGAAATCACCAACGAGGACAAGACCCGCTGGGGTGGAGGCGACTGACCCTCCGACTGTCTACTCTGACACCCATCGCCCGAGTAGCTCAGGGGATAGAGCAACTGCCTCCTAAGCAGTAGGTCGCAGGTTCGAATCCTGCCTCGGGCGCCGCTACAAGACCCAATAGCAACTGCCTCCACAGCAACATTGGGTCGCGACTCCGAATCCTGCCTCGGGCGCCGCGAGCAACTACCTCCACGGCAACATTGGGTCGCGACTCCGAATCCTGCCTCGGGGCCCTCGAGAACTAGCCACCGGTATCCTGTGGGGTTCATGACCGAAACCCACTACGAGCGGCTCTCCCATCTCGACTCCAGTTTCCTGGCGCTGGAGACTCCCACCACCCACATGCATGTGGGTGGGGTCGCTCTGTTCCGTCTTGGTGATCTCGACGATGGCAGTGGGGGGCTCGATTTCGAGAGGATTAAGGACCATGTGGGGTCGAAGCTGCATTATCTCCCGAGATACCGGCAACGTCTCGCCTTCGTTCCCTATGACGGAAGCCCGGTGTGGGTGGACGACGAGAATTTCAGCCTCGACTATCACGTCCGGCATTCCAGCCTCCCCCATCCCGGGACCGACGACCAGCTGAGGGATCTGGCGGGCCGCGTCACCAGCGTGGCTTTGGATCGGGCTAAACCCCTGTGGGAGTTGTGGTTCGTCGAGGGTCTGGTGGATGAGCGCTTTGCCGTGATCGCCAAGATCCACCATTCCATGATCGACGGGATCAGCGGTGTGGATCTGACAACGATCCTGCTCGGTGTCGCCCCGACCGGCGAGATCGAAGAAGCACCCAATTGGGGGGCCCGACCCGCCCCGACCCCGGTGGAGTTGGCCATATCCGTCACCACGGACCGCACCAAGAATGCGGTGGAGAAAGTGGCGTCGGTCACCGAAATGGTGCGGGAGGGCCGCGAAATTGCCGAAAGCTTCGGTCATCGAGCCGTCGCCTCCTTGGCGTCGCTCCGCTCGGGGTGGCTGGAGCCGTCGAGTGCCACACCTCTCAACCCCGATCTCGGTCCCAACCGACGGTTCTCCTGGACTTCGATGCCACTGCAGCGGATCAAGGACCTCCGCACCGAGTTGGGTGGCTCGATCAACGACCACGTCCTCGCCATAACGGCGGGGGGTGTCCGTCACTTCCTCCTCAAGGACCGGGGCTACGACGTGGACAACGCCGAGTTCCGGGTGATGAACCCGGTGAGTGTCCGGCCCTCGTCGCAGAGGGGAAGAATGGGAAACCAGGTGGCAATGTGGCTCGTCGATCTGCCGGTGTCCGAGCCGGATCCGGTGAAACGGCTGGAACTCATCATGGAGCGGACCATCCGGCTCAAGAAGACCGACCAAGCCTTGGGTGCATCCACCATTGTGGAACTGTCCCGTGGCACCCCCCTCACCCTCCTCTCCATGGCGAATCGGGTGGTCGGCCCCCGGTTGCGACCCTTCAACATGACAGTCACCAACGTGCCCGGTCCGCAATTTCCGATGTATCTCCTCGGGTCGGAGATGTTGGGAAATTACCCAGTGGTTCCTCTTTGGATCCAACATGGCGTAGGGGTTGCCCTCTTCAGCTACAACGGTGATGTGGATTGGGGGATCCATGCCGACTACGACAGCTTCCCCGACATCGAGAACTTCGTCGAATCCCTTCATGTCGGGATCGATCAGCTCGAGGCTGCCACCTCCTAACTGTGGTCTAAGTCCCCTCTACGTCCCGGAGAAAGCCGGTCAAAACCTCGGCGAAATCCAACGGCTTCTCCAAGGGTGCCATATGGCCGGCGGCGGGAATCACCTCATAGCGAGCACCCGCACCTGCGGCCGCTGCCATAGCCTCAGCGTCCGCTGGCGGGGTGAGAGCATCCTCGGCACCCACTACCACGAGGATGGGGCAATCGAGGTCCTCCAGAACCGCGGTTCGGTCGGGACGATCCCTCATGGCACCCAGATCGGCGATCAGCGTCTCCTCGGGGATGGCGAGACCCATGGTGATGATTAGCTCCCGGATCTGTTCGGGCGCAGATCCTGTCACAAGCTTGTCGACCATGCCGCCAACGACCTCGGCCGCCTCCCCATCGGTGATGGATTGGATCGTATTGTTTCGACCGTCCCTGCCCACCTCATCATCCGGGGTTGACCTGGTGTCGGCGAGGACCAGACTGCTGAGACGCTCCGGCGCGATCTCCGCCAGGGCAAGAGCGATATACCCACCCATCGACAAACCGACAACATGCAGAGACTCCACCTCGATCTGGTCGATGGTGGCCAGCACGTCGGCGGCGTGACCCTC
>WHTL01000161.1 GCA_009377735.1 Acidimicrobiia bacterium | reverse complement strand
TGCGAGGAGATCATCATCGCCACCCGACTTGACGAACTCGAGGATCTCGTTGGATACGGCACCCAGGGTGGCGCCCTGGTCGCGGGCGATCTTGCGGAAGAAGAGGTCCAGTGCCTGTATTCCGGTGGTGCCCTCGTACACGGAGTCGATCTTGGCGTCCCGGATGTACTGCTCGATGGGATAGTCCTGGGTGTACCCGGATCCACCGAACACCTGGAGGGATTGGGCCAGTAACTCGTATGCCTTCTCCGAGGAGTAACCCTTTACCAACGGAAGGAGAAGATCTTCTCTCTTCTCCCATTGGTCGTCGTCGGGGTGGACCAGAGCCTGATCCTGAGTCCACGCTGCATAAGCCCAGAGCGCCCGCATGCCCTCCGAATAGGCCTTCTGCGTAAGCAGCATCCGCCTTACATCGGGATGGTCGATGATCGCCACCTTTGGGGCTTTCTTGTCGGTCATCTCGGTCATGTCGGGACCCTGACGACGATCCTTGGCGTACTCGAGGGCGTTGAGATACCCAGTGGATAGGGTCGCGGCCGATTTGGTGCCGATGGTCATACGGGCGGCCTCGATCACCCGGAACATCTGGCGGATACCATCGTGAACCCCACCGACGAGGTAACCCACCGCGGGACGCTCCGCCCCGAAGGTGAGTTCACAGGTGGTGGAGCCCTTGATCCCCATCTTCTTCTCGATGTTGGTGACGACGACCCCGTTGGTCTCTCCCAGGGACCCGTCCTCATCGATCAGAATCTGCGGGACGACGAACAGCGAGAGGCCTTTGGTGCCGGGAACGCCGCCCTCTGGTCGGGCGAGGACCAAATGGATGACATTGTCCGCGAAGTCGTTGGCGCCTGATGTGATGAACCGCTTCACACCTTCGAGGTGATAGACATTGCCATCGACGTGGACAGCCTTGGTGGTCCCGGCGCCCACGTCGGAGCCGGCGTCGGGCTCGGTGAGGACCATGGTCCCACCCCAGCCCTCTTCGACCCAGCGGCGCGCAAACTCCCGCTGCTCCGGTGTGCCCTCCTCGAACAGGATGCGGGCGAATAGCCCTCCGCCACCGTAGAAGGCAGCGGTGGGGTTCGCCCCATATAAGAGCTCTTCAACTGCCCAGAACACGGTTGGAGGGACCGGCATTCCGCCAAGCCCCTCGGGGAGCCCGATCCGGTCCCATCCGGCCTCTCGATGGGCCTTGAGGGACTCCTTGAGCTCCCCAGGGAGAACAACCTGACCATCGACGAGTTCGATCGGGGTGCGATCGGCGGCGACGAATGATGCAGCCCAGGGACCGGTGGCAAAACGTTCTGCCTCGGAGATGAGATCGTGCGCCGTCTCCCGATCGATTTCCGCGAACTCGTCGTAATCGAGATGAGCGCCAAGGACGTCGAACAGGGCAAACTCGATGTCCCGCACGTTCGATCGATAGTGGCTCAACGGTTGCTCCTTGTAGGTCAACTTTGAATGCCTATTCTAATTTGATCGTTGACTCAATGTGTAAGCGAGGGTGGGTAGGGTGCGGAATATGCGGTACCGCGTGGGTATAGAGACGAGGACCCGGATCCTCGACGCCACCAGGGAGCTCTTGGGCGAGTTCGGCATCGAGGCCATCACCATCAAGGCGATCTGCGAACACGCCGACATCCTTCCGGGGAGCTTCTACAACCTCTTCAACTCCAAGGAGGAGGTCATCCTCACCGTGATTGGAGAGACCATCCAGGGGGTAGATGAGGGCGACCTTACCGACGAGACCCTCGGTGAGGTGGTGGATCGCTACGTCCGTTTCGTCCTGGAGAACGAGATCCTGGCGCGGGTGTATCTGCGTATCGCAGTCGAGGGTGGGTTGGGTACTGGAGAACTCAGGGAACGCATCCTCGGCCACCACCGCGCCCGAGCCGACCGCTTCGAATCGGCCCTGAAACGCAGCGATCCTGATGCCGACCGTTCCCAGGCGGAAGCAATTCTTGCCGCCCTCAACGGCTACTCCCTCCAATACCTTATCGACCAAAAGTTCGACCTCCCCCACCACGCCAACAAGCTGGTGGAGTTGTTCAGCTGATTGCCGTGGGGTTCTGGGGGGGCGGAGCCCCCAGAGGTTATGGGTTTCTTGATTCGGCTACGTCTGTGCCGGGGTACTCCTCGTTGGGGTCTCGGTAGGTCCAGTGCCAGGTGTCGTCGTGGATCACGCCGTCGGGTCCATCGACGGTCCGATCTACCTGATATGACCTGGTCCCGGTCTGCGTCACGTCGAGATCGACGACACGGGCTTGGTCACCACCCGCGTTCAATACCTCCACGTGTGTCCCATTGCTGGCGCTGTGATCGCCGGCGACCTCCCGGTAATCGTTGAATCCCCACAGCTCGACGGTGAGAGAAGTGTCGGTGTAGGACGTCTCGATCGTCACCGGAGAATCACTGTCGTTGCGGAAAGCCAGATCGATGTTCGGGTAGTTGAGGGTGCCCTCCACCGCCACCGGGTAACGACTGATGTAGATGCTGTGTGGCTGGTGGTCGACTTCCTCGAGTCCGCTGTAGACGATGGCGTTGAACATCGTCGTGGCGAACTGACTGACGCCCCCACCGACACCCATCACCAACTCACCGTCCACCAGGATGGGGGCAGGAACATAGCCCTTCTCCTCGGTTCGTGGGCCGATCTCATTGTTGATGGAGTATGTCTCACCGGGTTCTACCACCGAGTCGTCGACCTGATCCGCCATGAGGTGGATGTTCTCCACCCGTGGCTGACAGCAGTCGTGATAGGTGGTGAAGCGGGCGAGCATGTGTGCAACCGGGGGCACCTCGATGGGCTCGAGACCCAACGCCCTGGCAAGGAAGGTTGCCATCTCCCCGCGGGTGACCGGTGCCGTGGGGCAGAACCTGTCGTTGTCGGGCGGGTTACAGCCAACCGTGATCCCCGACTCTGCGAGGAAAATGATGTTCTCGCGATGGACGTTGAACTCGCCAACATCCTCAAACGGGTTGTCGCCTGGGCCCTCCTCGTCGGCCAATTCGAATGCCTTCACCAAGAAGGTCGCCATCTGCTCTCTGGTCACTGACCAATCCGGACAGAACCTGTCGTTCTCCGGTGGGTTGCACCCGAAGGTCACCTCGGCAGCTGCTATGCCGTTGATGTCCGCCTCGAACACCGACTCGTCGTCGTCGACAAAGGCGTCGGCGCCGGGCCGCCTTTCGATCCCCTCGACGGCGCGTACCAGGAAGGCCGCCATCTGGCCACGGGTTACCGGGTCATCGGGGCAGAAGAGCGTCTCCTCGGCGTTACAACCGGTGGTGATGCGCTCGGTGTAGATCGCCTCAATCGCCCCCTCGTGAACGCTACCGTTGTCGTCGGTGAAGCTCCCCCCGGGCGGTAGCTCCTGTGCGGCGGTGGGGACCGCAGCAGCGAGGGTGAGCATGCAAATGACGAGTATGAGTGTGCGTTTCACAGATTCCTATCGTAACGTCGCGAAAATTGGCCTTCGAAAAGTACACGCAGCCAAAAAGGGATCGGTTCCCGATTTTCCGCTGACCCCTACAAGAGAGGTGACCCCCCGTGGAACCCACCATCAACAAGCTACGTCTGGGTGCTATGGACAACTGCGTGTATATCGTGTCCTCACCCACCACACAACGCGGTGTGATCGTCGACGCTGCAGCCGAACCCGACCGGATTCTAGCGGCATGTGCCGGACTTCAGATCGAATCCATTCTCACCACCCATGGCCACCACGATCACACCGGTGCCGTCGACGATGTGAGGGAGGCACTCGACATCCCGTTCCGGCTCCACCCAGCCGACCGGGACATCGCTGGTCGCGCTCCTGACGTTCCCTTGGAGGACGGTGAGGAGATCGTCCTGAACGATGTGACCATCACCACCATTCACACCCCCGGCCACACGCCGGGATCGACCTGCTTCCTGGTTGATGGCAGCCTCCTTACCGGCGACACTCTCTTCCCAGGCGGACCGGGGGCCACGCGCTGGGACTATTCCGACTTCGACCAGATCATGGACTCGGTCGAGGTCCGGCTCATGGTCTATCCCGATGGCACGCCCATTCGGCCCGGCCACGGCGAGGACACCAGCGTGGGCACGGAGCGTCCCCATCTGGAGGAGTGGCGAGAACGGGGCTGGTAGCTGTTACTTCTGGGCGCCTCCGGCACTCGTAACGGCACACCCGGTCTCTAATTAGGCGACCCAAGAGTTTCCACGAGGCTTGCGCTAGCGTTTGGGTATGGCAAGCCCGTTCGTGGAGGTGGAGGTCGGCGACCGGACCGTGAAGGTCACCAACCCCGACCGGGTCTATTTTCCCGAGAGTGGGGCGACCAAGGGTGACCTGGTCGACTATTACATGGCGGTGGGTCCTGGAATCGTCAACGCTTTGTGGGAGCGTCCCACCATGCTGCACCGCTTCCCCAAGGGACTGGCGGGCGACAAGGTGCACCAGAAGAGGTTGCCGGCAGGGGCGCCACCCTGGGTTGAGACCGTTGAGTTGTACTTTCCTCGTTGGGGTCGAACGGCCGACGAGCTGTGTGTCACCGAGCTGGGCTCGGTGATTTGGGCGGTGCAGATGTCGACGGTGGAGTTCCACCCGTGGAACAGCCGCCGCGGACACACCGAAAAGCCGGACGAGTGGCGCATCGATCTCGATCCTGGGCCGGACTGCCCCTACGAGACGGTTCCCAAGGTCGCCCAGGTCGTGCATGAAGTGCTCGATGAGCTCGGTGCGACCGGCTATCCGAAGACGAGCGGAGGCTCCGGGCTGCATACCTATGTCCGTGTGAAGCCAGAGCATGAGTTCAAGGAGGTACGTCGCGGGGCTCTTGCCTTCGCCCGCGAGGTGGAAAGACGTGCCCCCGACCTGGTCACTACCGATTGGTGGCGCAAGGACCGTGACCCAGCAAAGCTATTCGTCGACTACAACCAAAACGCCCGCGACCACACCATCGCCGCGGCATACTCCATCCGAGGCACTCCCGACGCCCGGGTGTCCACACCTGTACGCTGGGACGAGATAGACGACGCCGACCCACGGGACTTCACCATCTTCACCGTGCCGAGTCGCTACGCCGACCTGGGTGACCTACACGAGACCATCGACGACCACATCTTCGACCTGGCGCCCTTGCTCGACTGGGCGGACCGGGACGAACGCCAGAGCAACGAGCGAACCTAGGGCTGAGGTGGTCGCCGGGCGGTGTCCTCAACCCGGGGTTGGGGTAACCGTTCGAACCTAGGGCGGAGGTGGTCGCCGGGCGGTGTCCTCAACCCGGGGTTGGGGTAACTGGTCAGCTCCCGCCCATCACCACGCCATCACGGCCCAGTTGGTCGACGAGCTGACGGTGTAGCTCCCGAAAGTCCTCTGTCTGCTCCGGTGGTATGTCCTTCAACCACTGGTCGACGTGGGCGTGCGTGCCCGTCATCTCGGCTTCCCAGAACTCCACCATGGCGCAATCGGGCTCCAGACCGAGGAACTCGAGAATCCGCTCCCGAACTAAATCCCGGGCCGGACCCACCAGGTCCTCGAGATCCACATGCATGAGAGAGGATCGGTCCAATCCGGTCGAACCCTGGCCAGCGCGGCGCAGGGAATCGGCCCACCACTCCAGGCCCTCGAAGGGATCGCTGGGACCCCATTTCATCTTGGCCACCGAGCAAGCGACATCCCGGCCATCCCGATGAATGTGGATCAGCTTCATATCGGGATAGAGACGAGCGAGATCGGCGCTCCTTGCCACGGTGGTAGGAGTCATCTCCACCCACGTGTCCGCACCGGAAAGCTGGGTGTCGAGGATCTCGTCGGCAAACTGGCGTGCCCCGTCGAGAATTCTTTCCTCACCGATCGCTACCTCGAGAGCACGCAACGCATTTTCGAGCAATCCCTCGTCGATGATCAGATGGAGACCCCGGCTGTCGCCGTATGCCGACGTTCGCTTCCACCAGGTGGTGGTGATCCGCTCCCGGAAGGCAGGGAATCGGTCCGGATCTGCCACTACGTCGAGCAGGCCGTTGCCGTCCACCAGGAACCTCGTCTCGATCGGCACGAGGGAGACCGAAGGGTGAGCGCTCACCGCCTTCGCCAAGATCGTGGTGCCACTTCTCCCTGTGCCGCCGACAAAGATCGGAGGACGGGTGCGCTCCGTCATTGTGAGATATCCACCCACTCGGGGCCAACCACGCGATCGAGATCGGCAATGGCAAGTGGGAACACCGTGGTGGGAGTTCCCCCAGCCGCCCAGACGGGGTCGTGGCGCCGAAGCAGATTGTCGGCGTACACAGGTAGCCGACTGGCGTGCCCGAATGGTGGGGTACCCCCTGCCGCAAACCCGGTGGCGGAACGTACCGCATCGAGAGTGGCACGCTGGGCCGATCCGCCCCCGACCACCGCAGCGAGACGGTCGGTGTCGAGATGCAGATCACCGGGCACCAGGGCAAGCACGGGAGAATCGTCGACGGTGAACACCAGAGACTTCACAATGGCGCCCACGTTGCATCCGATGGCGGCGGCAGCATCAGCTGCCGTCTTGGTGCCTTTGGGGAACTCAGATACTTCTATCTCGAGACCGTGTTCTCGGGCTGCGGCAACCACGGTCTGGGTGGCTTTGGGCAGAGTCATGCACGGAAACGGTAGCGATGCGGGGCCATGGTCGGCAATGAGGCACCCAACCGGTGGCCCTGTATTTCCCACACGGCGATAAGGGAAATAACATGGGTACATCGTGACTTCCGAAACCCCACTCCTAAAGCTCGAGAACCTTCATGCCGTCGCCATCGCCGCCGACACCGAGATCCTCAAAGGTGTCGATCTCGAGGTAAACAAGGGCGAGATCCACGCACTCATGGGCCCCAACGGATCTGGGAAGTCGACACTGGCGAACGTCGTCATGGGTCACCCCTCCTACCGGGTCACCGAGGGGACCATCACCTATAAGGGCGAGGACATCACGGCGGCCGCCCCCGACTACCGGGCAAAGTTGGGAATGTTCCTGGCCTTTCAGTACCCCGAGGCGATCCCCGGTGTATCGGTCACACAGTTCCTCCGTCAGGCCCTATCCAACCGAACCGGTATCGACCACACGGTCATCGAGCTCCGGCTCAAGGTGATGGAGGCCATGAATTCGGTCGGTATGCACGGGTCGTTCGCCGATCGATACCTCAACGAGGGGTTCTCCGGGGGTGAGCGGAAACGAAACGAAGTTCTCCAGATGGCAGTGCTGGAACCGGAACTCGCCGTCATGGACGAGACCGACTCCGGGCTCGACATCGACGCCCTGCGCACCGTCGCCGAGGGTGTCAACAAACTGACCGGCCCCGACCGAGGCTTCCTCATCATCACCCACTATCAGCGACTCCTCGATTACATCACACCGGACCGGGTGCACATCTTCCTCAACGGAAGGGTTCATCTCTCCGGTGGTGCGGAAATCGCCGCCCAACTCGAGGATGAGGGGTACGAGGCGTTTCGGGTCGAAGCAGCAAGTCGATGACCGAGGCCGAGTCGTCCCCAGCCGACGGATCCGATGCCGTGACTACCAAAGATTATCGGGGCGACTTCCCCGTTCTGGCCGCAGATCCAGACCTGCACTTCCTCGATTCGGGAGCGAGCAGTCAGAAACCCGAGTCGGTGCTCGAGGCCATGGACGAGTTCGCCCGAACCACGTACGCCAATGTTCATCGTGGCGCCTACCAGCTGTCGGTCGCCTCCACCGAGGCATATGAGGCGACCCGGACAAGGGTCGCTCGATTCATCGGGGCACCCGACGACCAACAGGTGATTCTGAACCGAGGTGCCACCACTGGCCTCAACCAGGTAGCCCTGGGTTGGGGTATGGCCAACCTCGGTCAAGACGACAGGATCGTGTCCACGGTGGCGGAGCACCATGCAAATCTTGTCCCTTGGCAACAGGTTGCAGCCATGACCGGAGCCCGCCTCGACCATGTACCTCTCAACGCGGACCAGCGTCTAGACCTCGACGCCTACGAGGCCATGATGGATGATGACGTTGCCGTGGTGTCCATCACTGGAATGTCGAATGTGCTGGGGATCTCGCCGCCTCTCGACCGTATCTCTGCGGCCGCCCGTGCAGCCGACGCCATGGTCGTCGTCGACGGTGCCCAATTGGTGCCCCATCATTCGGTGGACGTCTCCGCTCTCGATATCGACGCCCTGGCCTTCTCGTCCCACAAGATGCTGGGCCCGACGGGTATCGGGGCCCTATGGGCGAGCCAGCGGCTCCTGGAGAAAATGGAGCCGATCGAGTTCGGTGGCGACATGATCGCCGACGTCCAGCTGGGCCGCTCGACGTGGGCTCCCATACCCCATCGCTTCGAGGCGGGAACACCACCGATCATCGAAGCCGTCGGGCTCACCGCCGCCATCGAATACCTCGAAACGGTTGGGATGGAGACAGTGGCGGCACACGACCGGGACCTGACCGAGTATGCCCTCGAGAGATTGACCGGGATCGACGGTCTTGAGATCCAAGGTCCCAAGGAGGGCCCCGACCGGGCTGGCGTGATCTCGTTCACAGTCGGGGACATCCACGCCCATGATCTGGCCACCATCCTCGACGAGGGCGGCGTGGCGGTGCGAGCCGGCCACCATTGCGCCAAGCCCCTCATGGCGGAACTCGGTGTGGTCGCAACGGCGCGCGCTTCGTTCCATATCTACAACAACCGGGAGGACGCGGACGCCTTGGTGGATGGAATCAAAAGGGCCATCGAGCTGTTC
>WHTL01000084.1 GCA_009377735.1 Acidimicrobiia bacterium | reverse complement strand
TGGGCAAGTACCACCGATTTCCCATATCCCGCAGGTGCGCTGAGCAACCCCACCCGCCTCTCACCTACCTTCGGCATCCGGTTGAGAAGTCGCTGCCGTTGGATGATGGTTGGGTCATCCACCCGTGGTTTCGCAGTGACCGTCGAAATGTTTCGGGGGTGCGTTCCGTCGGGGCGCATGGCTGCCTCGACCCTCCGCCTCAGGGAGATGAGTTGTCGCCGCTGCGCCTGTAGCTCGGAAGACCAGGAAAAGCCGACATACGGCTCGCCTTGCCATAGTGCCAGCGCCTGGACACCCGCCTGATAGTTCCCGTCTATGGCTGCTGCAGCATCCTCTTCGAACGCAACTCTGTCGAGAGTCAGGCGGTCGACGTTGAGACGATATGCATCGGAGTCATTGACAATTGCGATTGCATCCGCCGCAAAGCGCGCGATAAGAAATCGTCTTAGTCGACTGACGATAACCTGAACCCGTCGTCGGGCTGTCGCCGCTGTGAGGTTGGAGCCGGGCCACACCATGTCTGCGATGGCAGTCACCGAAATCGAGTGGTTTGGTCTCAATAAGAGTATCTCGAATACCGTACCCATATGACCTCTCGGTAAAGGGTGTGTGCCTGAACCGATCACTGAGTGAGCCCTTCCCATCACCTCTATGCCCATGGCTGTTAGACACTAGACGGAAGAATCATCCCCGTGATACGCGCTCACATATATGAGAGCCACCTTGAAATGAAAACTACCCATTTGGGTGAGTGATTCCATTTACTGGATCGGTAGTCTTTTGTTAGGAGGAGAGGGTTTGCTTCTAAGCATCTCTTGAGTGGTGGGACAAGTAATTGTCTTGACATGGACGAAGGATGGGGTGCCAACCCCGTATTGTCAGGTGGCCCAGTTGCGGAAAGGGCATGGACAATGTAAAGGAAGCGACCGAAGAAAGCTACGGCACACACCGCCTCTTCACGGCCTGGCGGCAGGCAGAATTTACATTTGCTGGTAGTCATGCTGGTGGTTTCGATGTTGGTCGGCTCCCTCCCTATGGCCTTAGTCGGCGCAGAGGTGCCCGATTTTGCCGACTCTCTGAATGGGAGCGTCGAGGGCGTGGTGTGGTCGGACAGCAACTCCGATGACACCAGGTCCGATGAGGAGGAGTCGTTCGAAAACATCGAGCTGAGTCTGGTGGCAGCGGATGACACCGTTGTCGATTCGGCGGTTTCGGGAGATTCCGGGGACCCGAACCCTCCCAACGATCAGAGGGCGAGTTCACCTTCGACGTCGCCAACTTCACCGGGCAGCCCGAGGTTCAGGTAGACGTCAATAACGACGGCGACTATACCGACCCCGAGGACTGCATCGCCGGCGGCCGTGACCCAGGACGGAACGGTGACGGTCGCGTTCGACGGGCTCGACGGTCAGGGCAACCCTATCCAGGGGACGCAAGGCTCAACGCTCGGGTCGCGATCACCCGAGCCGGTGAGATCCACTTCGTCAACACGGAAGTGGAGACGCGCTCCGGTCTTCAGGTGCAAACCCTCAAGGGCCCGAACGCCGGGTCGACCAAGACCGCCTCTCTGTTTCGGGCGCCGGTTAAGTCGCGTGTTGTTGCCGGTCTCGGTGTCTATGTCGGCATAGATCACCCACGACATCTCGGCGGCGTTGTCTACCCGCAGCGGTGTGAGAACGAGCCGGCCGGTTCGGATTGTCGGGTTGCAGGAGCGAGCACATCCGTCACTCTATTCGAGGAGGGGGCACAGCTCCTAGCCGATACGGGTGCGGCTCTGCTCCCGCAGGTAGTTGCGGAGGTACCAGGGGCCACCACCACCGGCGCCGGATGTACCCGAGCCCTTCCAACCACCGAACGACTGGATGTCGGGCCATGCTCCGGTAGTGGCGCCGGCAGCACGATTCACATATGTGGTACCGGCGTCGATGTCGCGAAAGAAGGTGGATATCTCGCCTTCGTCACCGGCGAAGAGACCAGCCGTTAGACCGAAGGGGGTGTTGTTCGACTTGGTAAGAGCCTCGTCTAGGGAGTCAACCGGACCTACCACCACGAACGGGACGAAAAGCTCCTTGTCCCACACGTAGGACTCCTCGGGTGCGGTGGCGACGGTGGGAGCGACAAAATTCCCCCGGTCGAGGCCGTCTCCATCAAGGGCTTCACCACCCGTGAGGATCTCACCGCCGCTAGATCGGACCTCCTCCACCGCATCGAGAAACCGTTGCACGGCGTCCTCATTGATCACCGGACCGGTGAATGCGTCCCGCTCGACGGGATTCTTCACCACGAGATTCTTCGTCTGGGCTACCAGTTTCTCCAGGAACTCGTCGTAAACCGGTCGCTCGACATACACCCGAGATGTCGCCGAACATTTCTGTCCGCTGAACCCAAACGCACCGCGGGCTATACCCTCGGCTGCCACATCGAGATCTGCTGATGTGGTTACGATCGCCGGATTCTTGCCACCCATCTCGGCAATCACCGGCTTGGGACGATCCTCCCGAACGGAGTTGTAGAGGTACATCCCGACCTGATAGGAGCCGGTGAAAGTGAGACCGTCCACGTCGGGATGGTGGGCGAGATGGTCACCCACCTCGTCACCGCCGGTGACGAGATGGAGGGCACCAGGAGGAAGACCCGCCTCGGTCATGACCTCGATTAACCGGACACCCATGAGGGCACCCTCGTTCGACGGTTTGAGGACGACGGTGTTGCCGGTGAGCATTGCCCCAATGGTTCCACCGGCGGCCAGGGCAAGGGGGAAATTGAATGGGGATATGACCGCCCAGACGCCGTAGGGGCGGAGGACGGACGTGTTGCGCTCGTTGTCGGAGAGACGTCCCAGCTCGATGGTGAAACCGTCATGCTCCTCCATCTGCTCGGCGTAGTAGCGGAAGAACACGACCGTCTCGGCCACGTCGCCCAGGGCTTCGAGGCGGTTCTTTCCGACCTCGTAGGCCATTTCGGCCGCAACATCGAAGGTACGCTCCTCCAAGAGGTCGGCGGCCTTCCGCATCAGGGCGACCCGTTCCTCCCACGGGACCTCTTCCCACTCGGGAGCGAAGCCCCGGGCGGCGGCGACGGCATCGTCGACATCGGAGGGGTCGGCCTGGGAGTAACGTCCCACGACGATCTCCCTGTCGAAGGGTGACGTCTCCTCGAACAGGTCGGGTTTCATCCTCTCCTCGCCATCGACAACGAGGGGGTGGTCGGCTCCTAAATCGGGTGTGACTCTCTCCACGGCGGCGTCGTAGGCGGCCTGGAGTTCCTCGTCGTCTGCTGACATGGTGGCGTAGGTGATCTTCATGCCACCAACGGTAACGAAATCTTCATGGTTGGGGCGGGCCGCTTTCTAGGCAGCCGACAACCGGATTACCGTCTGGTTTCGTGAACGAAACCGAGACGCAGTTCCACACGTTGAAGGAGCCCTTCCGACTCCAAGGCGGTGCCGTGCTCGAGGAAGTGACCCTCGCCTATGAGAGATACGGAAGCGGCTTCGAGACGATCGTGGTTTTCCACGCGCTCACCGGTAGTCAGCACGCCGCAGGGTTCACGCCCGATGTCCCCGGACTTGCCATCGAATGGACCGACGAATGCCAATCCGGATGGTGGGAGGGATTCATAGGGCCCGGTATGGCACTGGACACCGATCGTTTCACCGTCATTTGCATAAACTATCTGGGTGGTTGCTACGGATCGACCGGTCCGTCGTCGATCGACCCGGCGACGGGTAGACGATACGGGGCAACGTTTCCCGAGCTGACCCTGACGGATCTGGTTGACAGCCAGATGCAACTCCTCACCGAGATTGGTATCGATCGTGTCCATGGCGTAGTAGGCGGCTCGGTGGGTGGTCTCATGTGTGTCATCGCGGCCACCAAGTACCCGGATCGGGTCGAGCGAGTGATTCCCATCGCCGCCGGCTTGGGTGTCACCTCGTTGCAGGTCCTCCACAATTTCGAGCAGATGTTTGCCATCACCGCCGATCCCGCATTCTTGGAGGGCGACTACTACGAAACCGGTCAGCCTGAGCTTGGTCTGGGTCTGGCACGTATGATCGGACACAAGACCTTCGTATCACTCGCAACAATGCGGGAGCGAGCTCGTGATGAAGTGTTGCCGGGCGCCAACCTCGGCGGATATCAGGTTGGCCACCCCCTCGAGTCATACATGTTCCACCAGGCGGCGAAGTTCGTGCGACGGTTCGACGCCAATACCTACCTGAGAATCATGGAAGTGTGGCAGCGCTTCGACCTGGAAGCGCAGGTGGGCGCTCCCGAGCGGGAGTTGCTGGCGAGATGCCGGGATCAGAAATGGCTCTTGTTCACCATTGACTCCGACGTCTGTTTCTACCCCGAAGAACAATCCGAGATGTACGACCGTCTGGAGGAGGCTGGTGTGCCCGTCCGGTGGTTCACCGTGCATTCCGTCAAGGGTCACGACTCCTTTCTGATCGAGCCGTGGCTTTACCAGCCACTTCTGGCAGACTTCCTTACATGACCAAAGTCGATTTCACCCTGCCCGACCAAGACGGCAAGACCGTTTCCCGCTCCGATTTCGATGGGGACCGTCTCATCGTCTTCTTCTACCCCAAGGCGATGACCCCCGGGTGTACCACCGAGGCCTGTGACTTCAGAGACAACCACCAGGCCCTTCTCGATGCCGGCTACAAGGTTGTGGGGGTCAGCCCCGACAAGCCCGAGGACAATGCAGCCTTCCGCGAGAAAGAGGGTCTCCCGTTCCCCCTCCTTTCGGATGAGGATCATTCCTTTGCCGAGCAACTGGGTGCCTGGGGAACCAAGAAGAACTACGGCAAGGAATACGAGGGCCTCATCAGATCCACCTTCGTGGTCGGTCCCGATGGGGATTTGGAAGAGGAGTACCGCAACGTTCGAGCCAAGGGCCACGTAGCCCGTCTCACCGGCGACCTACTCGAGTAGGCAATAGCGGTCGCGATTTGATCTTGTCGCGACTCCCGGGGCCGATTTGCCCCCCCACCTGCTTCCCAGCAACCTTCCCCCCGCCGTTGGCGGGGGGACAATTACCAGGTGGCGGCGTCTCAGGTTTGGAGTAGGTGGGTGAGGTTGAGGCTGCCGAAGAGGTACTTCCGGAGTTGGCTGCGCAACGCTTCGAGGTCCTCCATTTCTAGGCACTCGGTGGCGTCTTTGGTGTGGGAAGCGAAATAGCCGTATCCGGCCCAGGCCAATCCGGTGGTGAGGACGGTGGCGTCGACATGATCGATAATATCCTCCGCTTTGGCTCTGTCGAGGACGTCCTGCAGAAGCGGCATCACCGGGTCACCAGGCCCGACGTCGAGGAGAGGGTCCCCTCGTCCATGAGTAAGAGCCCAGCGGACAAAGAGTCGGGCAGCCCAGGGGTGTTCGTTGGTGGTTTGAAGTAGGTCATCGATGAAGCTGTCCAGCAGCACTGCAAACGTCTCGGGAGTGAGTTTGTCGATCTCCTCGCAACGTTCCAAGAGACGTTGCACGGTGGCCCGCTGCCTGGTGAAGCTACGGGAGACTGCTGCCTTGTACAGCTCCTGTTTCGAACCGTAGTGATAGTGGATGGTGGCGATGTTCAGCCCGAGCTCGTCTGCGAGCTCGCGGGTGGTGAGCCCATCGAATCCATAGTTCGCGAACATGACCTCGGCCACTTCCACGATGCGGGTCTTGGGGTCCGATGCCAAGGCCGTCCTTCCCATTTACTGGGGGACATCCTACCTCTGGGGTCTGGCGGAGGCGCTACCGCCTTCTTATCCGTCCCCGGGGTGGAGTCCAACAGGAAGCGGCTCGGGATCGGTGGTGTCACCATTGCCGAGCTGATGGTCCCAGTTCCCGCCGAAGCACTGCACCACCCGTGTGGTGGTGAGTACGCATGTGTGAGCGTTGCCGCCTGACAAATCTTCTGGCGTGGGGAGTGGGGCGGAGCCATCGCCATTCAACACCTCCTGGGGAAGGGGGTTCACGGGGACACCGTTCTCGCCATTTCCAAGTTGCCCCTCGCTGTTGTTGCCCCAGCAGTAGGTCGCTCCGCCATTGGCAATGGCGCAGACGTGATTGTCGGCACTGGCGATGGTGGCAATGCCAACAAGGGCTCCGGTGTCATCGGGATTCCGCACGGGACCCGGGAGCAGCGGATTGCCCACCGAGGAACCCCTTCCTAGCTGTCCAGTAGAGTTGCCACCCCAACAGAAAGCGTCGCCACCCGAACGGGCGCAGGTGTGGTTCGCACCAGGGGACAAACCGCTGACATCGGCGAGTGGACCGGTGTTCTCGGGATTTCGCACCTCGACAGGAATGGGTTCAGAAGCGGTCGACTCGCCGTTCCCGAGCTTACCTCCGAAGTTGCCGCCCCAGCAGTAGGTGGTTCCGGCGCTCACCGCGCAAGCATGGCTCGATCCGGCCGACACCTCCGTGACGTCGGTCAACGGACCGGTGGCGGTTGGGTTCCGCACCGGCTGGGGAAGTGGTTGGAATCCATTTGTCTCCCCGTTGCCCAACTTTCCCTGCGAAGAATTTCCCCAACAGTGGAGGACGCCATCTGCTGTGATGGCGCAGCCGAACTGGGATCCGGTGACGATGTCCACCACATCGGTGAGCGGACCGCTGTCATCGGAGTTGCGGACCTGCTGTGGGAGCGGTTGGGGTTGCGGATCGATGCTGCCATTCCCCAGCCGCCCATCGAAGGAGGCGCCCCAGCAGTAGGCGGTCCCGGCATTAGTCCTTGCGCAGGAATGGCCGTCGCCGCCAACAACCTCGGCGACATCGGTGAGGGGGCCGGTACCCTCCGTGTTCAGCACCGGGGCAGGGAGGGAGGCGTCCCCGTCAGGTCCGTCACCTCCGACTATCCCGTTGCCGATCTGACCCGTGTTGTTTCGTCCCCAACAGAACGCCGTTGCCTCGCTGGTGACGGCACAGGTGTGACCCCACCCGCTGTTTAGCTGGGTGACGCCGACCATCTCCAGGAACAACGTCTCGGTGACGCTTTCATCGGGGTTTCGGGTGTCGGTGACTGTGACGTCGACCACGGGAAAGGGGGAGGCGTCTCTGATGACCGGGTTGGTTGGGTCGTTGGCGATGAGGCCGGTGCTCTCGTCCAGGACGAGCCCGTCCGGAAGACCTTCTGCCTGCCAAAGATACTCACCCGACCCACCCTCGGCCCAGAGCTGCTCCTCGTAGCTCACGAGGGCGTGGAAGTCCGGTAGCGCCGAGGTGTTCAACCGCAGCGGGCCAGGACCTGTGGCCGGTGCCGTCCCGCGATGTACCGGTTCTGGTCTGGTGACCTCGGTCCCGAAGCCCTCCGTGCCCTGCCCTAGTTGAGCCGTGAAATTGCCACCCCAACAGCGGACAACGTTCTCCCCATCGGTCCCACATGCATGGAACTCGCCGAGGCTCATCGCACCGAAGTTGTGATCTCCCACGACAGGTACCGGGTTGGGCGGGTTGGAACCACCAATCTGGCCGATCCCGAGCTGTCCGAAGTTGTTGCTACCCCAGCACCAGGCGGCGTCGTTGAGGTCGATCCCGCAGGTGTAGTGCCCTGTTTCAGCGATGATCCTCGTGAACTCCGGACCGTCGGTCAGTTGCTCCGGGACGTTGTGGTTGGGGCTGTAATCGCCCAGTCCGAGCTGACCAGCCGCGTTCTCCCCCCAGCACCAGGTTGCCCCGGCATCATCGATGCCACAGGTGTGATTTTGCCCGTTCACCAACGATGTGAAGGTGTGGTCGCCCACAACGAGGGTGGGGAGGGTGTGGATTGAGGTATCGGGTCCTATTCCAAGCTGTCCATTGGCGTTGTAGCCCCAGCAATAGGCATCCCCGGAGTCCTTCAGCGCACAGGCGTGGGAGCCACCCGTGACGACGGTCGCCGCGGTGAACGGGTCGCCATCCCCAACCATGGTTGGCACCGGTACCGGCGCCCCGTCTCCCCCGAGGCCGAGTTGTCCAAGGTTGTCGGAGCCCCAGCACCAAACGATATCGTCGGTGTCGATACCGCAGGTGTAGGCGAAGCTGGTCGCCAATTGGCTGAATGTGTGACCGCCGGCCACCCGTACCGGTGTGGTGCTGTTCACACCGAGGTTGTTGTCACCGAGTTGTCCGTTGTGGTTGCGACCCCAACACCATGCCGCTCCCTCGACATCGAGGGCACAGGTGTGCTCACCGCCCGCCGTGATCGACGAGAACTCGTGGTCGCCGAGAACATTGACGGGGAGGGTGCTGCCGAGTGCCAGACCACCTTCGCCCAGCTGTCCACTTTCGTTCTCGCCCCAGCACCAGGCCGCCCCTTCCTCGTCGAGGGCGCAAGAGTGATAATTACCGGCGTCGACCGACGTGATATCGACCGGGTCCAGAGTCAGAACCACGCTGGTCGAATTATTGAGGTCGTCGGTGACGGTGACCGTGATGTCGGTAGCAGCTGTCGAAATGACATCGGCATAATCGGGGTCATTGCTGATCGTGGCCGTGTCGGCATTGAATACAAGGCCGGTGGGAAGACCCTCGACGTCCCAGGTATAAGGACCCTCGCCGCCACTGGCTTGCAGTGTGGTCTCATAAGCCTCAAAGACACTGAGTGGTGGGAGTGCCGTTGTCGTGATCTCAGGCCCGGTGCCGGGCATTGTGGTTGTCGGTGCGGTGGTCGTGGTAGGTGGGGTGGTGGTTGTCGGTGCGGTGGTCGTGGTAGGTGGGGTGGTGGTTGTCGTGGTGGTTGGTGGGGGGTCGTCTTCGAGTCCGCGGTGGAGGAAGGCGGCCATCTGGGCTCGGGTGACGGGATTGTCGGGACAGAAGAGGGTGTTGTCGGGTGGGTTGCATCCCAGAGTGATACGCACCGCTGCCAGGGCGGAGATGTCGTCTTCGAAGACATGACCGGCCGTGTCGTCGAACGAGCCGCTACCCGCGTCGAGGTGGAGACCACGGACGAGGAAGGCGGCCATCTGCCCACGGGTGACGGGATTGTCGGGACAGAACAGGGTGTTGTCGGGTGGGTTGCATCCCAGAGTGATACACGCCGCTGCCAGGGCGGAGATGTCGTCTTCGAAGACATGACCGGCCGTGTCGTCGAACGAGCCGCTACCCGCGTCGAGGTGGAGACCACGGACGAGGAAGGCGGCCATCTGCCCACGGGTGACGGGATCGTCGGGACAGAACAGGGTGTTGTCGGGTGGGTTGCAGCCCAGGGTGATCCCCTCGCCGGCCAACCAGGTGATCTCATCGACGAACAGATGATCAGAAGGGACATCGTCGAAGGGGCCGTCCGCCGCACTCGTGGTCCCAGGGGTGAACAGCAACGCCACAACAACGCACGCGGTCACAGACCCGACCAGGTATCTCATGGATTCCTTCCTTTTCCCTCTCGGGGAGCGCCCTCCCAGACGCCCGTACAGATAGGTAACGCGATCAGACCATAGAACACCAGCCCAGCCTGGGCAATCCCCTCTGTGGTCTAGCTGTCACCAGGCTCGTCGATGACGATGAGGACGGTGTCGGCCTCAACCTGATCTCCGACATTGGCCGCTATCGATGACACGGTGCCCTTGGTGGGCGCCCGGAGCGTGTGTTCCATCTTCATCGCCTCCATGACCAGGAGCGGAGTTCCCTTCTCGATCACCTCTCCTTTGGTGACGAGCACCTCTATTATCCGCCCAGGCATGGGGGCACGGAGAGATCCGGCTGCTACCTCGCCATTTGCCATGGGATGACGGGGGACGAAACGCAGCTTCACCGAACCGCGCGAGGTGAAGACACTGGTGGCGTCTGGTTCCACATCGATCACACAGGTGGTGGTCAAAGAGTCCAGCTCGAGGACTATCGAGTCGTGATCGTGTGCGATGATGCTTGCCGACTCGTAGGCATCCACATCGAAATGACCGTCCCTCCCGACCCGGTACCGCACATCCACCTCGACGCCGTCGAGGAGATAGGTGGTGACCTGTGGCTGGGAAGGGTTGTTACGCCAGCCACTGGGGATGGTGGTCTGAACAGCCGCCTCATCTCTTCTCTTCAGTTGCCCGTAGATGGCGGCAGCCACGGCACATCTTCTGCTCTCGTCCTCGTCGAGTAGCGGTTGGGTGACCTCCTCGATTGGGTGTCTCTCCAGGAAGAGGGTGTCGATTGCCCCCGACACGAACTCTTCGTGTTCCAAGATGTTGACCAACAAACCGATGTTGGTGGTGACACCGGCGACACGGGCACGCCTCAGGGCCTGGGCGAGGATGGCGGCTGTGCGGCGACGATCGGGTGACCAGGCGACCACCTTGGCAAGCATTGGGTCGTAGTCGATGCCTACGGTCGATCCCGTCTCCACACCGCTATCGACCCTGACCAGGTCCTCGTCGATGTCGAAACGGCTCAGCACTCCTGTCGACGGGAGGTATCCGTTCGCTGGGTCCTCGGCGTAGATACGCGCCTCGATCGAAGATCCGACCGGGGTGGATATCAGCGCATCGGGGATCGCCTCGTCGTCGGCGATGCGGAGCTGCCACTCCACCAGATCGATGCCCTGCACCTCCTCGGTAACGGGATGCTCCACCTGGAGTCGGGTGTTCATCTCGAGAAAGCTGAAGTCCCCGTCCTGGAAGAGAAACTCGACGGTGCCGGCTCCGGTGTAGTCAACCGATCGGGCGGCGGTGACGGCGGCGTCGCCCAGTCGTTCCCTGGTTTCGGCGTCGATCACGGGTGAGGGCGCTTCCTCGATGATCTTTTGGTGCCGGCGTTGTATCGAGCACTCCCTCTCGCCGCAGGAGATGATGGTGCCATGGGTATCGGCAAGGATCTGGATCTCGATGTGGCGGGCACGATCCAGATACCTCTCCAAGAAGATAGTGGGGTCACCGAACGCCGCCTCCGCCTCGCGACGGGCCCCCGTCAGCGCATCGGCCAATTCACCCGGGCCGGCTACCACCCGCATGCCCTTGCCCCCACCACCCGCCGACGCCTTCACGAGGACCGGATAGCCCAGGTCCTCGGCAAGGGACCCCGCCTTCTCGTCACTGACGGTGCTCAGATCGTGGGTCGGCAGAGTGGGTACGCCTGCATCTGTGACGGCTTCTTTGGAAGCCAACTTCGACCCCATTGTTTCGATGGCTGTCGGTGGGGGTCCGACCCATTTGAGACCGGCTTGGACGACCGAGGTTGCGAAATCGGCGTTCTCGGCCAAGAACCCATAACCGGGGTGGATGGCGTCGGCACCGGTGATCCGTGCCGCTTCCAAGATGCCTTCCCCCCAGAGATACGACTCCGCAGGTGTGGTTCCCCCGAGAGCGAAGGCACGATCTGCCTCGGCAACGAACGGCTCGCCCCGGTCGGGGTCGGCGTAGACGGCCACGGTTGAGATCCCCATGCGTCGGGCGGTGCGGAAGACGCGACGGGCTATTTCTCCCCGATTGGCGACGAGCAGGGTTTCGATCATCGCATCAGAGGGTAACTGAGTCTTCTGGGGGCCTCCGTCCCCCAGACCCCCAACGGCTGCCTCCTCCTACGCTTGCCACCCACCACCACGGCCTCTGCACAACCTCTCATGCAGTGACTTCGGAGAACGTCGCCTGTTATGGCATGCCCGGTCCGCATACACCGATTCCCAGTTCTCCCCGACATTCTTGGGGGACAACCACATTCGTGGGGGGACAACAGTCTGGGATTGCAATAGCTTGTAAGCAAAGTATATTTATTGACTTAACTTTCTATGCTCCACCTAGTTGGTGAAGGAGTAATCGTGACGCAACTGATCGTGCTCGTATTGGTTGGGCTCGCTGCCCAGATGGTCGACGGCTCTCTAGGGATGGCCTACGGGGTGACATCCTCGACGTTGTTGGTGGCCAACGGGTTCAGCCCGGCGGTAGCTTCTGCATCGGTCCATTTCGCCGAGGTGGGCACCACCCTGATCTCCGGTCTGTCCCATATGCGCTTTGGGAACCTCGATTGGAAGATCATCCTCAAACTCGGACTTCCCGGTGCTGTCGGGGCATACGCCGGTGCTACCTTCCTCTCCAACCTGTCAACCGAGGTCGCCAAGCCGTGGATGGCGGGAATCCTCCTTTCCCTGGGAATCCTCCTGGTGTTGCGTTTCGCATTCAAGGGAGCGAGGACAGATCGTCAGCACCTCGGTTTCAAGGCCCGATTCCTCACTCCACTCGGGCTCGTTGCCGGGTTCGTCGATGCCACAGGTGGTGGTGGTTGGGGACCCGTGGCGACACCCACGATGCTCATCTCCGGTCGCACCGAGCCCCGCAAGGTGATCGGGTCGGTATCTGCCAGCGAGTTCTTGGTCTCAACTGCGGCCAGCATCGGATTCCTTTTCGGTCTCGGATCAGCCGGGATCGAATTGCGGATAGCCCTTGGTCTGCTCATCGGTGGCGCCATAGCGGCCCCGTTCGCGGCCTGGGTTGTCAGCAAGGTGGCGCCAAGGATCCTGGGGACGATGGTGGGCGGTCTCATCGTGATCACCAACCTCCGCACTCTCCTGGATCTCACCAATCTTTCCAACGACGGGCGGACCTTGGCGTACCTGGCGGTCGCCGTCTTTTGGATCGTGGCGGTGGCGTGCTCGGTACGGGGTCACCGTCGCGAAGAGGAGACCGAAGATCTTCACCCGGAGAGCGTGGTGGTTTAGGGATCACTATGAGTCCGTTGAGTCGGCCAGGGATGAGCCGGCTCGACGGGCCTCCTCGTGGGGTGCGGAGAGACCGCGCTCACCCAACTCCATATATCGGTCGAAGTGGCGTCCGACCTCGTCGGTGGCCCGTCCCGCCACCAGATAGACGGGACGACCAGTGGCGCGTCTCAGGACCACGACGGGTACCTTGCCCTCCAAGGTGGAGGCGTCGGCACTTCCTTCGCCCGTGATCACAATGTCGGCATCACTCAGATGGGCGTCGAGTTTGATCTCGTCGGCCACCAGATCGGCGCCACCCACCACCTCGGCGCCAAGCCAGGCCATGGCCCCAAATCCGAGAC
>WHTL01000003.1 GCA_009377735.1 Acidimicrobiia bacterium | reverse complement strand
ATCGAGATGGTGCGTCACATTCACGACCGTGGGGTGACCCTCGTGGTAGTGGAGCACCTGGTTCGGGTAGTCACAGAGCTGGCCGATCGGATCCTCGTCCTCGATAATGGCCACGTCATCGCCGAGGGCGAGGCTGGGAGCGTGATGGAGGACCCCGACGTCGTCACCGCATATCTGGGAAAGAGGTTCGGAAGTGCTTGAAATGAGGAACATCACCAGTGGATATGGCGGTGCCCAGGCGTTGTGGGATGTCTCCCTCTCGGTCGGTGATGGCGAGATCGTCACCATCATCGGTCCCAACGGAGCCGGGAAGAGCACCCTCGTCAACGTGATGGCGGGGATGCATCCCTGTTGGTCCGGCGACGTCGTATTCGATGGGACCGATCTCACCTCCCTCAGCCCACATCGGGTGGTGGGCCAGGGGGTGGCTGTGGTACCGGAGGGCCGTCAGGTGTTTGGTGACATGACAGTAGGAGACAACCTCGAAATCGGGGGCTACCACCGCGACGCCAGGAGCCATCGGGATGAGCGGCTCGCCCAGGTCATTGAGTTGTTCCCCATACTCGCCGAACGTCGCGACCAGTTGGCGGGGAGCCTCTCGGGTGGTGAACAACAGATGTTGGCCATCGGACGGGCCCTGATGGCGGGGCCGAAACTGCTCCTCCTGGACGAACCTTCCCTCGGGCTCGCCCCGGTAATCGTTGAGGTCATCTTCGACACCCTGCACCGGATCCATGACGCGGGTACCGCTGTCCTGGTGGTCGAGCAGAACGTCGTCGAGGGATTGGAGCTCGCCTCTCGGGGGTATGTCCTCGAGCAGGGCCGGATCCTGAAGGAGGATGATGCCTCCGACCTCCTCGAGGATCCCGAGGTCCGAACCGCCTATCTAGGGGTATAGGCGATGGGTGACGACGTCGTGCTCGTCAACGGTCGCATCTGGACCGGTCGGGGAGAGGTCAGTGCCGTGGGCATCCGGGACGGTCGGGTCGCGGCGGCGGGTGAGTCGGGTGAGGTAAGAGACAGACTCGGCAACGACTCCACTGTGGTCGATGTCGAGGGCCGGAGGGTCATCCCGGGTCTCATCGACTCCCACATTCATGTGGTTCGGGCCGGACTCACCTGGAACCAGACTGTCCGCTGGGACGACATCGCCGATCTCGAAACCGGTCTGGGACGAGTGCGGGAGGCGGCTGGGAGTGCTCCGCCCGGCACGTGGATCAGGGTTCTCGGCGGTTGGCACCCCGGGATGTTGGCCGAGGGACGCGGGCCCACCAGGAGGGAACTGGACAAGGCGGGGGGTGATCACCCTGTGTATGTCCAACTCCTGTACGAGGAGGGTGTTCTCAACGGGAAGGGTCTGAAACGGCTGCAAGGTTCGGGTTGGGACCAGGGTCTCGATCTAGACGATCGCGGGGAGGCAACGGGTCGTATCAGCGGTGCCCCTGCCTTCAGGGCTGTCCTCTCGCTCTTCGAGGAGCCTTCCCTCGACGAATCCATCGAGGGGACGGAAGCTCTGATGTCCGACCTCCTCTCCCATGGAGTCACCGGTGTTGTCGATCCCGGCGGATTCGGGATGACACCCCAGAGTTATGACGCGCTCTTCAGGTTGTGGCGGAACGAAAAGCTCCCGTTGCGGGTGCGGTGCGGCCCCAGCCACGGCGGGCAATGAGTTGGAGGATGTTCGTGAGTGGGTCAGGTACGTACGCCCCGGGTTCGGCGACGATCTACTCCGTTACACGGGGATGGGGGAGATACTCAGCTTCGGCTGTCACGACATGGAGGGAGTGCGTCCCTTCACCGTGGGTGCCGATGCCCGAGATCTTCTGGCCACGATCTCGGATCATCTCGCTGCCCACGATTGGCCGATTCATCTCCACGCCATCCTGGACTCCACCATTTCGACCGTGCTCGACGTCTGGGAGGAGGTCGATCGTCGCCACGATCTCTCCGGTCGGCGCTGGTCACTGGCTCACGCCGAGCCCATCAGTCGTGACAATCTGGAGAGAGTACGCCGCCTGGGTGTCGGTCTCGCCATCCAGAATCGGATGATGTTCCGCTCCGCCGACTCAGCCGCCCTTTGGGGTGAGGAGGTGGCCGCCAACTCGCCTCCACTTGGCGACATTCTCGACATGGGGATCCCCCTGGGAGCGGGAACCGACTCCACGGTGGTCTCGCCGCACAATCCCTGGCCCGCCCTATGGTGGCTCGTAACCGGCCAATCCCACGATGGAGCCCCGGCGCGTATGTCACGTCATCGACTCGACATCGAGGAGGCGCTTACGGCATACACCCGTGGCAGCGCCTGGTTCAGCTTCGAGGAAGGGAGTCGCGGACATTTGGAGCCGGGCGCCCATGCCGACGTAGCGGTCCTCAACTCCGATCCTTTCACCATCGACCCGGAGGACCTGCCATCCATTCGATCCGACCTGACCTTGGTTGGTGGTCGCCCAGCCCATGTCGGCCCTCCCTTCTCGAGCCTGACGCCCCCAAACGGCTAGCTGGTTCCGAACTTCGGGCTGGGGACGTCGCTGAGCGACTGTGGGAACCCTGGGTTCGGTGGGGTGCTGGGGCTAGTTCTGAACTTCGGGCTGGGGACGTCGCTGAGCGACTGTGGGAACCCTGGGTTCGGGGGGGTGCTACTAACGCTCCAGACCTGACGTCTTCTCCAGGTAGCGACACAGGGCGGCGGCGTCGAGACTCCCGAGTCCCGCATTGGTCGACTGCTCATAGAAGGGTATGGATGCCTCGAGGAGTGGCGTCGGTGCTCCAACGGCCCTGGCGTACTCCCTGATGATGCGGGCGTCCTTGAGGATTATGTCGAGACGTGCCGCCGGGGGGTCATACTCGTCACGGACCATCATCGGGCCCCTGATATCGAAAATCTTGGAAGAACCGACCCCATCACTCATGACCTCCTGGACCTGAGCCGGGTCGAGACCGGCGGCGATCCCGAGGGTATGGGCCTCGGCAGTGGCGAGATTGTGGATCGACACCAACAAATTGGCTATGTACTTCATGATCGACCCGTTGCCGAAGTCGCCCAGATAGTGCGTCGAGCGACCGATGACGTCGAAGACACCCCTCGTTCTCTCGAAGGCTGTCTCGGAACCAGATGCGAACACCACCAGCGTGGCGTCTGCGGCTTGGAGACCGGTGCCGCTCACGGGCACATCCATCATCTCCACCCCGGCATCCGCAAGACGATCCTGAGCAGCGTTCTTCGCATCGAGCGGAAGGGTTCCCATCTCTACGACGATCAGATCCTCGTGATCAGCCCCCGCAACGGACTTGGTTGCCTCCTCCAGCGCAGCCACCGATGGCAACGAGAAGAGGATGATCGACGAACGCGACGCCACCTCCGCCGCCGACTCGGCGACCTGTCCACCCCGGGAGCCGAATCGATTGGTCTTCTCGGCGTCGATGTCGTAACCGACCACATCGAAGCCGGCATCCATAAGGTGGCCCGACATTGCCGATCCCATCACACCGATACCGACGATTCCTATGACTTCTTTCATATCTACCTCACCATTCGCTCGTGTAGACGGTCCCGGTCAGGCCATCCACGGCAACATAGAGCTCGGACCGACGATCACGTATGACGTCTCCGAGATCGGCGGCACACACCGCCGGGATGGCGAGGGCCCGAGCCGATTCGAATAGATGCGCACCCGGTCCACCACCCGTCGTGATCAATCCCGACGCATCCCAGAGGAGGGGCGCAAGGTTCGGGGTGGGGTGACGAGCGACGATTATGTCACGTGGTCGGAAGGAGTCGGTGACGCCGTTGTCGGGGACGACACGGAATCGGCCTCCGGCGACACCTGGAGCCGCTGCGATGCCTTGGGTTGACACACCGTTGGCCATGGTTACCGCCGCGCCATACGGTTCCCAACGCTCGAACCCCACCCGTCGCTGCTTCTCAACGGTGACACGTCCTTCCAGGATTGCCCCGATGGTTTCGATATCTAGATGCCAGGCGGTCTCCGGCCAGGTCACAGCACCAATCTTGACCAACCCGACAAACACCGACGCGAGATGACGACGTACCAGGTTCGCCAGATCGGGATCGGGTGGGTGGAGGGAGCCCAATTGGGCCAGTGCCGTGCTCGGATTGGGTCCCCGGAGTTCCGTGAGGGTGCGGTGGGCTTGGGAGAGGGCTCGTTTTTTCGGAAGCGACCACACCTGGGCGGTGAGAGTGCCAACGTGTTCCCTTACCGACCTCAGGGCTTGTCGGGGGTCTTCGTCGGCTGGCTCCACGGGATCGAGAAAGGCATAGGGCGAGCCCAAGGCCCAGGGGAGGACGAGAGCCTCACCCAGGGGGCCCGGAAACCGCCGTACCAGCCCGCCTACCAGTATCGCGACGGGATCCTCAAGTCCGGTGACGTCGAATCGGAGTCCCTCCGGTTCGACATGAGGTGGTCTCATGAGCTGCAGTACGTGGACCGTGTCGCCCGTCGTGGCCCATTCACAACTAGTGGCACCGACTGTCCGCTGTGCTTTGCGAAGACAGCCTGCGACCGAATTGAGCAGAGTCGTTCCCATCAGATCGACAGCGCCATGACCGGTCGGTTCGCCCTCGAGTGGCACACGGGCCGTGTTCCCCGGCGCCCAACCCTGGACCATTGGGGCTGGTGATCCCTTCACCGCGGTGATGACGACCTCCTCCCCTTCGATGTGGGCGACACCTCCATAGTCGGGATCGAGGGCAGGTTGGATGATCACCGCCATGGGACTCGACTCGGGGGCCAGCGATTCCATCTCGAATCGCTCAAGGGTGGAAACCCCGAACACGGATGCCCAGCATCCGGTCACGGCACGTGGGAGCTCGTCGGGATGGATGTCGAGATAGGAAGTGAACGCGCCCGACCACTCGGCCCCACCCTCCAAAACACTGGAACTCCTCACCACCAGGGGATCGCCGAGGGCTCGACCCGCCTCCACCAGACGGTTTGCCAAACTCGGGTCCAGTGCCCTCTGGGAGACTTCGAGACGTGCCCCACCCGAACCTCGCTTTATGAGAGCTTCGGCTCCCAATTCGAGGTGTGGGCGTGACACCGGTGCGGTTACCACCCAACCGGGAAGGATTGGGAGTCCCGCCTCGAGGCCACGCGCCAGCCAGGCTCCCTTGGCGCCCGACAAAACCGGGTCCAGCGCGTCGGGGTCGGACAGGTTGAGGAGGCGGTGTTGCCCACCGCCATCCTCGTCCATGGCGATCACGTTCAATCGGTGACGATTATCTCGTGGCACTTGTAGGTGGTCACCATCTCGATTCCGGTCTCGGTGACATACAACATCTCTTCCAGCCTCACTCCGTGGTCGTGGAGCTTTCCGTTCTGGGTCTCCAGGGCGAACGTCATCCCCGTCTCGATTTCTACAGGGTGATCGAGTGACCAGATACGGGATATGACTGGCGGGTCGTACTGGGCGAGACCGAGACCATGACCCCAGTTGTTGGCAGCGGCCTGATCCTCCTCCTCATATCCCCAGGCTTCCTGGGCCGAGGGCCACTTGGACGCGACATCGGCGGTGGATACTCCGGGTGCGGTCGCTTCGATCGAGTCCCAGAGCCACTGGTGGGCGGCATCGTACGTTGTCTGGTGTTCGTCGGTGGGCTTGCCTCCGACACAGTAGGTGCGATAACAGCAGGACTTCATGCCATTCCACGTGAGGGCGGCCAGGTCGATGATCACCAGGTCACCGGGGCGGATCATGCGATCGGAGAAGTTACGCCAGTTTGGCCAGGCGTTCGGTCCCGATGAGACGATGACGTCCTCGACGTCTTCCATCCCGGGGATGGAGTAGAGCTTCTCGAACCCAAACGCGGCCACCTGGTTCTCCGTCATTCCCGGCTTGATGTAGTTGGTGATCTCGTAGTGGACGTAGTCACAGATCGAGCCCACTATTTGGAAGGCCTTGATCTCGTCGGGGCTCTTGATGGCACGTGCCTCCATCATGGGAGACATGCCGTCGGTCCAGTCGATACCGCGCTTTGAGAACTCCTGTATGAGGTTGATGTCGATGAAGTCCAACCCGAGCGGCTGGTCCTTGACTCCGGCCTCCTCGAGATCGTTCATGAGCGAGTCGACGAACTTGTTCACCTGCTGGTCGGCTGCCGGGCCCACCGCTCCCTTGATCCACACATACGAATGGCGGATGTTCTCCTTAGGGATCCAGGGATTGTGCTCCTTGAGATGGAGACCGATGTCGCCCTGCTCATAGACGATCGGAGGCTTGCCGGCGGGCAGGACCACATAACGCAGACCTGGCTTGAGTCGGTTCCAACCGGGGGTGAGGGTGGATGACACATACCGCATGTTCTCGTCGTAGAACAGGAGCAAGGCGCCGAGGCCGGCTCGTTCCATGGCCTCGTGGGCACGCTTGAGACGCCAGTCTCTCACGTTTGCCCAGTTGATGCCTTCCTTCCAGTCGGTGCTCAGTACACCGAAAGCTTCCCTCATTGGTGATCCTCCGTCTTTTCGTTGGATGGGCGGTTGTCAGTTGACCTTATCGGGGATGACCTTGCTGGCGATGGTCATGAACTCCTCATTGTCGAGCAGGGACTTCGTCTCCAGCGACCGGGCCTTGACCTCGCGGAGTATCTCCTCGAGTTCGGGTGTGGTTGCGTCGGTAACATCGTTGCGATCGAGCCACATCGCCACCGAATCGAGACCGGAGCCCTTCCCCATCACCACCTCCGGGAACTTCTGACCGACCAACTCTGGGCGATATGGGAAGGCCTCGGTCAGGTTCTCGTCTCCCACGTTCTTGAACCAGGTGGCGATGATCCCCGATTCCACGTCGAAGAGCTGCTCACCCGTGACGGGCCGATTGGATGGTTGCTGGACACCGGTCATCTCAGCCACCATCTTGGCGATGTCGAAGAAATGTTCCGTCTTGATTCCCATGTCGATCCCATACATTGTCAGTAGGGCGAGAACAGTCTCTTCCATCGGCGCATTTCCCGCCCTCTCGCCGAGACCGTTTACCGTGGTCTGGATGACACTGGCACCCTCGGCCACGGCCAGGGCGGTGTTGGCGACCCCCATTCCGAAGTCCATGTGGAAGTGCGTCTCGAGGGGTCGATCCAGCCTTGCCCCCACCTGTCGGGAGAAAAAGCGGATGGCGTGGGGTGAGGTCACACCAAAAGTGTCAACCAAGCCCACAGTGTCGACGTGACCCTCGGTAGCTACCTGATCCAGATCATCGAGCAGCTCCACCATCCCGGCGCGGGTGGCGTCGATGGGGAAGAAGGAAACCTTGAGACCAGCATCATGTGCCAGCTTGGTGGTCTCTATTGACGCCTCGATGGCGCGTTCTGGGGGCCACTGGTAGGCCTTCTCGATAAGATGGTGGCTGGAGGGGATCTCCATGACCACACCGGAGACGCCACAGTCGATAGCCAACTCGACGTCGGGGACCATGCAGCGGGAGAAGGCGTAGATCTCCGAGTCGAAGCCGGCGTCGACGATACGACGGACCGCTTCCTCGTCCGCAGGTGAAACCGCGGGAAGACCGGCCTCGATACGGTGGATTCCGGCGTCGGAGAGGGCTTCTGCGAGGCGGACCTTCTCGTTGGCGGTCAGTTCGACGCCTGCCTGCTGCTCCCCGTCACGAAGGGTGACATCATGTACCTTGACCTCGGCCGGGATGTTGAAATCGGCAGTGACCTCGGGGTGGTAATTCCAGGGGCTGGAGAACCACTTGTCCGTTTTCCATGGTTGATCGGTCACGGTGTTACCTCTCGTCGCTGTCGCCGCCGCTGCTTCCTACATCATATACGATGCAACCCGCATTTGTCACGACAAGATTAACCCCGCCTTATGCAGGGCATCCCACACCTTGGCGGGGTGGAGGGGCATATCGAGATGGGTGACACCATACGGCGCAAGGGCGTTGAGGGTGGCGTTGACGATGGCGGGAGGAACACCGATGCATCCAGCCTCACCGGTGCCTTTGGCGCCGAGTGAGTTCGAGGGGGCCGGACTCACCACCCGGCCGGGGATGATCGGAGGAGCGTCGCCCGCCCGGGGCATGCTGTAGTCCATGAGGGACGACGTGCGCAGCTGACCGTCGTCGGAGTAGTCAATGCCCTCGTATAGAGCCTGGCCGATTCCCTGCATGGCCGATCCCTGGATCTGACCCTCAACCAGCATCGGGTTTAGGACCCGCCCGCAATCGTCGACCGTGACCAATTTCTCGACCCGCACTTCGCCGGTTTCCAGGCTCACCTCGACAACTGCAACATGCACCCCGTACGGGAATGTCTGCGCCCCTGGGACGTACCACTCGTCGGCACTGAGCTCGATCCGTCGGCGCGCCGCCTCCTTGGCGACGTCCGCCCACGGGATCCCCGAGTCAGGAACACCGACCACGGAGAACTCCCCACCCGCAAGGGCGATATCGTCTTGGGACGCTTCCAGGAGGTCGGCAGCCACTTGTGTTGCCGTTCTCCGGACTTCGTGGGCCGTCCTCCAGACCGCACTGGCGCCGATCTGGGTGGAGCGGCTGGCCGAGGTACCTGTTCCCCGGTCCACGTTATCGGTGTCGCCGGCAACGAACTCGACGTCCTCGGGGGTCACTCCAAGGGCTTCAGCCGCAACCTGCGCCCAGACCGTCTCGTGTCCCTGGCCGGCGGACATCGAACCGGTGCGGACGATGACCTTGCCTTCATCGTCGACCTCGACTTTCCCATACTCCCCGGTATCGACCCGGCCACCCGCCCTCTCCACGAATGCCCCAAAACCTATGCCAATGGGATCACCGCCCTCGTTCCGCCTCTCCGATTGGTGGGAGCGTACCGCCTCGAGGTCCACCAACCCCACTGCCAATTCCAGAGCCGCTCGGTAGTCACCGGAGTCGTAGAGGGCACCGGTGGGAGTTCGGAATGGCAGGTCAGATATGAAGTTTGTCATTCGAACCGCCACCGGATCGAGATCTGCTTCCCGGGCGAAGGCGTCGATGGCTCGTTCGATGGCGTAGGCTGCCTCGGGTCGCCCCGCACCCCTATAGGACCCGGTGGGTGCGCGGTTGGTGACCACCGAGGAGCTAGTTATCCAGATGTCGGGGATGTCGTAAAGACCTGGCGCCACGTACCGTGAGAACGATGGGATGGCACCCCCGTTGTGTGGGTAGGCGCCCATGTCGCCAACGATGTGGATCTCCGCCCTCTCGATGCGTCCACCCGATCGACCGGAAAGACGCACCCTATGGCTGGACCCACGTCCGTGGGTGCCACCACTGAGATGCTCCCTACGGCGCTCCACCCAGAGCACCGGTTTGTCGAGTTGGAGTGCGATTGCGGGAATGATGGAGTATTCGGGGTAGGTCATCCCCTTCATGCCGAAGGCGCCTCCCACATCGGGTACCACCACCCGGATCTTCTGTGGATCGACCCCGAGGAATCCTGCGAGCTTGGCCCGGAACTCATGGGGTCTCTGGTGGCTCACATTGACCGAGAGACGTCCATCTGGCGCAGGCTCCGCCAGGATGACAAGTGGCTCGATTGACACGGGTGCCACCCTCTGGTTCTCCACCTTGATCTTGATGGTCACATCGTGTGCGGCGGTCCCGGCGGCTTCGCCCAACTCCCAGCGTTCCACGACGTTCGTCCCTGCCTGGGGGTGGAGGACCGACTCATCCTTGAGGGCGGACTCGGGGTCGGCTACAACCGGAATGGGGTCGTAGTCAACCCATACCAGATCGACGGCGTCGGCGGCATGAGCTGGGCTGTCGGCGACGACCGCCGCCAAAGGCTCTCCCACATAGCGGACGGTGTCATGGGCGAGGTGTGGTCTCGGGAAGTCGGGCGCCTTGGTGGCGAGATTGTCGCCGGGTATGTGGGGAAGATCCAGATCGGCTGCCGTATAGACAGCGACGACACCGGGTGCATTGACGGCGTCGTCGATCTCGAGCGTCGTGATCCTGGCATGGGGTTCGATGCTGCGGACGAAGGCGACATGCAACGTCGCCGACGGCGACAGATCGGCGACGTAACGTCCGACGCCGGTGATGAACCGCAGGTCCTCGCGGCGGCGTCTTGACTCAGGTGTGAAATGGGGTGGGGTGGAACTCGTTGACATGCTCACAATCGATTGCAACGGTAGTAGGCCCGGGAGGAGTGCGGTTCGCACTGCTCGTCATCGCTCAGGGGTTGACCCGGTAGTCGGCGTCCCCCCCCGACAACACCTTTATGACCTGGGTGGTGGCCTTTCGCTGTGACTCCGTCAACGCCTCCTCGGAGTAGTACGCCATGTGGGGCGTAGCGATTAGGTTCGGCACGCCCTCGATCCTGGACACGTCAAGTGGCTCCTGGTCGAACACGTCCAGGGCAGCCGCGGCGAGGTTCCCACTCGAAAGAGCGTTGGTGACGGCGGCGAGGTCGACCAGGGGACCGCGCGAGGTGTTCACGAGGATGGCGCTGTCCTTCATCATCGATACCGCTTCTTCGTCGATCACGCCCCGCGTCTCCTCGGTGAGTGGAGCATGCATGGAGATGATGTCGGCCTGCGATAGGAGCTCTTCCAGCTCCACCAAGGGTGGGATACCATCTCCGGCGTTGAGATAAGGGTCGTGCACGATGACATCGATTCCGATGGTGGACAAAGTCTCGGCGAGCCGGCTGCCGATACGCCCGAACCCCACCAGACCGATGGTCAGTTCGCTGATCCGTCTGATGGGTCGAAACTCGTCCACGGCCCATCGACCCTGACGGACGGCGTCATTCGCCCATGGGATCTTGCGGACGGCCGCAAGGATGAGAGCGAGGGTATGGGCGGCCACCTCCTCCACCGAGTAGTCGGGAACGTTGGTGACGACGATCCCGGCGTCCCGCGCCGCATCGATGTCGACGTTGTCGAACCCGATGCCATATCGAGCGATGATCCGACATTTCTCGAGCTGGTCGAGCGAATCGGTGTCCCAGGGAAGATAGGTATTCAAGATGGCATCCGCATCGTGGGCCACCTCGAGGACTTCGTTCACGTCACCTTCAGCGACGATCAGGTCAGCATCGATCTCGGCGAGCATCGATCTCTCCAGATCCACCGTGGGGAAAACTTGATCACTGACTACCACTTTGAAACGAGCCAGGGGACTCCTCCTCGACGCTGGACCTGCTTGGGCTACATAGTATATGATCCAAGATTAATCAGGATTCGACGAACCAGGCGATGAGGAGGCGTTACTGATGGACAAGGTGCGATTGGGTAGTGTGGGTTTGGGACGATGGGGGCGGCTTTTGGCGGATGCCGCTCTCGAATCGGGTCGATATGAAGTGATCACAGGGTTCGCACGGACTCCGGAGACTCGCCAGGAGTTTGCTGAAGCCTATGACTGTCGTGCTGCGGCCAGCCTGGACGAGCTTCTCTCGGATGGGGAGGTGGAGGCTGTCTTTATCGCGTCAGCCCATGACGTCCATCGGGAACAGATCGAGGCGGCGGCGGCCGCCGGGAAGCATGTCTTCGTCGAGAAGCCATTCACCCTGTCGGTTGCCGATGGAAGGGCTGCGGTGGATGCGGCCACTGCGGCTGGGATCGTCTTGCAGGTGGGTCATCAGAGAAGGAGGTTGCCAGGGATCCGGGGAATGAAAGCACTGATCGACGAGGGTGCCATTGGTGATATCCAAATGTTGGAGGCGAATCACTCCTTGCCCAACGGGTTCACCATGCCGGAGCAGGCATGGCGCTGGAATGCCGATCAGAGTCCACTGGGCTCGATGACCTCGTTGGGGATCCACCAGATAGAGACCTTCCATTACCTGGTGGGACCCATAGCCACGGTCTCGGCACAAACGAGGGTGGGACGTGATTTCTCCATCGACGAGGCCACCGGTCTTCTCTTCGAGTTCGAGAGCGGTGCGATCGGCACCCTTCTCACCTCGTTCTTCACGCCGTGGGTTGTTCGCGTCGCCATCCATGGGACCGACGGTGCCGCCACGTCGGACCGCGACGGCGCCGAGCTCGAATACAAGGCGAGGGGGGAAAGGGAGGGTGTCGATCAGCCCTTGGACCCCGTCGATCCCATCGTCGACCAATTGGTCGAGTTTGCCGACGCCGTGCGGGGGGATGGCACCCCGGAGGTAGGTGGCGAGGAGGGACTCGAGGTTATCACCGTCCTGGAGGCAGCTGTCGCCAGCGCCCAATCCGGATCGAGCGTGGCGGTGGCCGATCATCGACGCTGACAGACCACTAAGCTATCTCTCGGCAAAGGGAAGGGCGGGAGCATGATGCCGTATAGAATGTACGAATTGCCGCGCGCCCAAAATTAGAAGCAGACGAGAGGACAACAAATCAGATGACGACCGAGCACCCCGAATCGACATCTGTATCCGTGCTGGCCGGTACCACCTTCTCTGGGGCACGGCAGACGGCACATGAGTTTGTCCGCGGTGTGCTCCGGACGGCAATTCTTAGTGGAGAGTTGGCTGGGGGCACCCGGTTAGTCCAGGCTGAGTTGGCTTCTCTCCTCGAGGTGAGCACCACCCCAGTGCGAGAGGCCCTGCGCGAGTTGGCCTCGGAGGGTTTCGTCCGCTTCGACCCCCATAGGGGTGCCGTTGTCCAAGAGCTCAGCGGTGAGGAGGTCAGCGAGATCTACGCGATCCGGGAGATCCTGGAACCGGTGGCTCTCAAGAGGGCGATACCGAACCTCACCGACGAGGTCATGGAACGGTTGCGGGAACTCCACGAACGCATGAAGGAAGTCCCCCATTCCGCAGAGTGGGTCGACCTCAACCGAAGCTTCCACATGACCATCTACGAGGCAGCAGCATCACCACGCCTCTCGGCGATCATCCGTAGTCTTGAGGATTCCTCCGTCATGTATATCGGTGCATCTCTCAAGGAGGTCCCTGGCCTACGCGACGACGCCATCCACGACCACGGTGAGATTCTCGACGCATTGGAGCGCGGTGACGGAGATGCCGCCGCTGAGGCGGTGGTGAACCATCTGGGTCTCGCCGTCAAGGCTTTCGAGACCCGCTCGGAACAGAACTCCAAGAGCTAGACATACTACCCGTGGCCACCCCCACCTTTGATGTCCACTGTCATCTTGCAACCCCTTCGACCCGCGAACGAGCCCAGATACACGCCCGTCCGGAGTATGAGCCCTACGACTACTACATGGGCCAGGACTCCAAGGACCACAACACCAAGATGTTCCCCACCATCGTGGAGTCCCTAACCGACCCGGGGGCCAGAATCGAGCACATGGATCGGATGGGGGTAGACATCCAGGGGCTCGCCACGTTTGTATCGGAGTACTTCTACTGGACTCCTGGTGGGCTCGGCGCTGAATTGGCCCGTGAGCAGAATGACCGTGTTGCCCAGGCAGTAGCGGACTACCCCGATCGTTTCGTGGGAATCGGGGCAACGGTCCCGCTCCAGGATGTGGACGCCGCCATCGTCGAAGCGGAACGGGTGCGCGACATTGGCTTCAAAGGTCTTCAAATCGGGGGCACGATTGACAGCCACAACCTCGACGAGCCTCGCTTCCGACCGTTCTTCGAGGCTGTCTCCGACCTGGGTCACGTCGTGATCATCCACCCCAGTGGATACCCCGAAGGCCAGCGTTTCGGGGACTATTTCCTCACCAACTGCATTGGCAACCCATTGGAAACGATGGTGGCGGCGACCCGGATGATCTTCTCGGGGCTGTTTGAGGAGCTACCCGACCTCAAGATGCTCCTTCTCCACGGCGGTGGTTATCTGCCGTTCTATGCCTCGCGGGCAGACCACACCTGGAAGGTTCGTCCTGAAACCAGGGTGGCGATACCCGACCACGAGCCGAGCCACTACATGAAGAAGCTCTATTTCGACACCATGGTGTTCCAGCCCCTCTACCTGCGACACCTAGTCGATATCGTCGGCGCGGACCGGGTGATGCTCGGGACCGACTTCCCCTTCGACATGGGTGAGGACGATCCCCTAGGCCTCGTCGACGCAGTCGAGGGACTCACCGACGAAGACAGACAAGCAATCAAGGGCGGCAACGCCGCTCGGGTTTTCGGCTGACTGTCTCTTCTGGGGACGCCGTCCCCCAGACCCCAACGGCCGCCTCTTGCTCACGTCTCGCGTGGTCGGGGCCGTCCGACCTCAACCCCGCGACCCGGTGGCTGTCAGTCCTGGAGAGTGATCGACGGGTTCGGTGTGAACCCGACCTGCCTTACCGAGCCTCTGGTTTCGCCGGTGGATAGCTCACCTCGGTGCGGGGCTTGCCACCGACCACCACTGCATCTGCACGACATCTCACGTATGGGAGTCTGCGATCGTCGTCTGTTGCGGCACACCCGGCCCTAACACCTGCTGGTTTGGAGACTCCCACGTGCCAGTACCTACTCCTCCGTTTCGGGGTGGATCAGGGCGTGTTTGCGGAGTCGATAGCGGCGAGGGGTAGTCCCGAACCGACGTCCGAATAATCGGTAGAAGTGACTTAGGTTGGCCAGCCCCACCTCGACGGCGATCAGGGCGATCGGTTGGTCGGTCATCGCCAGAGCGGCCGCGGCGGAGTCCAATCGCAGATCGTTGAGGACATCGATCGCACGGCGCCCCGTCTTCTGCTTGAGGACACGACTCACGTGTTCTCGACTTCGACATGCGATCGTCGCCAATCCACCCACACCGGCCGCCATCGCGACCGGGTCTGTCCGCCAAGCTGATAGCGCATGCTGCAGCCACATTGGGAGCTCAGACCCGCCTGATACCGGGCGTTCGAAACCAAGCAGGATCTCCACGAGCAGTCGATCGAGATGGAGGCGGGAGGTGGGCCCATTAGCCATCGCGGCGCCTAGATCCTGAAGGGATCCGAGTTGGAGCGGTGTGAGACGCATAGATCTCAGTGAAGGGTCGTCCTCCTCCCAGGGGAGACCACCACCGAGGAAGTAGCGATTCCGTAGATCGGTTATCACCTCCGCCCGAAAGGCGATGTTTGTGATGGTGAACTGATCTGCAGGGAAGCGGAATCCGTGCCGATCCGAGGGTCGTACCAGCACCAGATCACCTTGCGAAACCCGATAGCGGTGACTGTTTACGTCATGGGTTGCCCGACCGTCATCGACCCAGAAGACCTCAGCGAAATCGTGGGTGTGCAATTGTGCGACCGCGGGGAATCGAGTGTGACGTGCCACGTGATAGGCGGCGTCGCTGGTAACGATCGACTCCCAATTGACACGTCTCATGTCCACTAGTGTCCTGTCCGGCAGATCATGCATGTATTTCAGCGGCCCTTTTCACCCCTGGCTGCGTCCTCCGCCTCGACGAACCTCAGTGCGCCTTCGTTGTGCGTCCTTGCCAGGAATGAAAACTGCTCGCCGAAATATCAAGCGAACCTACCGGACAGGACACTGATGTCACACAACCACAAGGAAAGCCCTTGCTGGGGGAAGAATCCGTCACCATTTTGGGAGATGATCTTCGGTATATGACCACACAGACGAGCGAAAGAGGAGACATGAGCGATAATCGACTTCGCCAGCAATACGATCACGATGGGTATGCGGTATTTCGGGAGGTCCTCGACGAGGATCTTGTCGGGGTCGCCAATGAGCACATCGACTGGCTGCTGGCCCGCCATCCGGAACTGCGTCCGGATCAGCTGGGTCATCAACTCGCCCGAACCGATCCCTTCTGGCACCGTCTCGTATCGGATCCACGCCTGGTCGACATCGCCGAGATCTTCCTTGGCGAGGACGTTGCCGTTTTCGCCACCCACTACATCTGCAAGGAGCCGATCACAGGTCGACAGGTCTTGTGGCACCAGGACGGCGCTTTCTGGCCCTTGGACCCGGTCAATGTGATCACTCTGTGGGTGGCCCTCACCGACTCCCGACGTGACAATGGCTGTGTCAAGGTGGTTCCGGGAAGCCACAAGACCAACCTGCTCGACATGGTCGACAGCACCGAAGATGCGGTCCTCCCCTCCGAGATACCGGTCGAGGTCGACGAGAAGGATGCTTTCGCATTTGAGCTCGAACCGGGTGACGTTTCGGTGCATCATCCCAACATCTTTCATGGGTCTGATGCCAACACATCGACCCGTTGGCGACGAGGGCTCACCATCCGCTTCATACCAACCTCGGTGAAGATCACGGACCCCGATGCAGCCAGCCCCATTCTGGTACGGGGGCATGCTGTCGACGATCTGAACGAGTATCTCCCTACGCCGTCCCTCGACCCCGAACATCACATGTCTTTCACGGTGTGAGGTCGAAATGCATCACGAGTAGAGGTCGGGGCGGCGCAATTCCAAGGCGGGCTCGGTGCGGCGTTCCTCTTCCACCAGGGATCGGTCGAGTTCCACAGCCAGCGTCGTCGCCTCGGCTCCCGCCTCCGACAGAACCTCGCCCCGGGGGTCGACGACGAGAGAGCGTCCACAGAACCCGCTTCCCGCCAGGTTGGCGGCGATGACGAACACCTGATTGTCCTGGGCACGCGCCCGGGAACGTAGCTCCAGGAGATGCTCGAAGCCGTTGGGTACCGCCGAGGGGATGACGATGATCTCGGCTCCGGCCAGGGCGAGGGTGGTGGCGATCTCGGGGAAGGCGTGCTCGAAGCAGATCATGGGTCCCAAGGCGCCGTCTGGGGTTGGCACGGTGAGCAGCTCGCCGCCTGGGGTAAACACGTCCCGTTCAGCGGGATAGAGGTGTGTCTTGCGATAGGGCACGATGCTTCCGTCATGAAGACAGACCACCACCGTGTCAAATAGGTCGTCACCGTCGGACTCGAGCACCCCACACACCAGGGTGAGTTCGTTCTCGATGGCGAGTCGGCTCAGTTTCTGGGTGGTGGGGCCGTCAATTGGCTCGGCGAGCTCGCGACCCATGGTGGCGAGCCGTTCGATGTCGTAACCGGTCGTGGCCAGCTCAGGCGCCACCATTAGGTCGGCGGGGCCGGTTTCCGAGATCAGGTCGGCCAGAGCCTCTACGTTCGCCGAAACCTCACCAAAGACGGGGGAGGTCTGCAGAACCACGCATCGCACGATCAGCCCTTCTGGCCGCCGGCGAAGAGACCTCGGACGTAGTATCGGTTGAGGGCGATGAACAGCAGGGTCGGTGGGAGGATGGCCATGATGGCTCCGGCCGACACCAGGTCCTGTTGGGAGAGTTGGGGCGATTGCAGATTGGCGAGACCCACCTGAATGGGTTGGTGGTCACGGTCCAATAGGGTGAGCGCGAGCAACAGGTCGTTCCACACGAAGATGAAGTCGATGATGGCGAAGGAGACGATGCCGGGCAGGGCCAGGGGGAGACCGACCTTGCGGAACACCTGCCAGGTGGTGGCGCCGTCGATCTCGGCAGCCTCCACGATATCGTTCGGGATATCGGCGAAGAAGCCGCTCATCATGAAGATGGCCCATCCCGCTCCGAAGGCGGTGTGAACCAGGATGATGCCGACGAACTGGAGATGCCCCTCGTTGAGGCCCAGGGTCTGGAACCAGGGCAGCATGGGGATGATGATGAGTTGGATCGGCACGATCATGGTGGTGATGAGGAGGAAATAGAGGATGCCTTTGAACCGGAACTGGAGACGGGCAAAGGCGAAGGCCGCCATCGTTCCCAACAGGACCGTCGCAGCTGTGGCGCCGAGAGCGATTACGAAGCTGTTGACAGTGAACGACGCCAGACCCTCCGACCATGCGCGACCGTAGTTGTCGAACGTGATGGTGGCGTCGCTCAGGTTCCACCAACCAGCCCGGACCTCATCGAGGGGACGGAAGGAGATGGCCAGGGTCCCGATCATGGGTAGCAGCCACACCAGCGAAACGATGGTGAGACCGCCGTAGAGCAGTATTGCCGTGCGCCCCTTCATGGCTCGTCGTCCGATATCAGCGTCTTGAGATAGCGGCCCGACAATGCGATCAGCGCTACCGACATGATCACGGCGATGGCGGTCCCGTTTCCCGCCTGCGGCGTGTCGAGGAACACGAACGCCTCCTTCCACAGTCGCACCGCTAGGACCTCGCTGTCGTTCTGCGGTCCCCCCTGGGTGATGACCCAGACGATGTCGAAGGTGCGAAGGGCGAAGATAACACTGACTGCCGCCACCACCAGGAGTGATCGGCGCAGCGACGGGATAATGATGTGACGGAGTATCTGTCCCGGCTTGGCACCGTCGACCCGGGCTGCCTCGACGATGGTCTCAGGGATCCCCGCCAGTCCTGCGGTGATGGTGATTACTCCGAACCCGGTGAAGGCCCAGAACCCGGCGACGATGAGCGACAGGTTGACGAAGTGGATCGTGATGGGTCCGATGACCAGCTGTCCCGGGTCGGACAGGAACGATCCCGTGCGCAGCGCCAGCCAGCCGAGGTCGAAGTCGAAACCAACGTTTAGCGACTCTATCGCCGCCGGGAGAGTCCCGAAGTCGGGGTCGTACATGAATGTCCAGATGACACCGGCGGCTGCCAGCGAGATCGTCATGGGAAGGATGAAGACCGTCCGGTAGATTCGGGCGCCACGTGGCACGTACCAGATGGCGACGGCCACCAGCAACGCCACCGCTCCCACGAGAGCGGGGAATACCACCAGCCAGACGAGGGTGTTGACCACCGCATTCCAGAACTCTGCCGAGGTCAGCTCGGCGATGTAGTTTCCAAAGCCGACGAAGTCCCAGTTGTCGGGTTCGGTCAGGCTCCACGGGTCGAAGAGCGACCATCGGAAGAAGCTCCCGATGACGGTGTTGAGTGCCGGCCACACGTAGAACACGGTGAAGACGATGACGAGGGGCAGCACGAACCATCCACCTCCCGACACCCGTCGCGGTCCCGTGGGGGAGGAGCGGGTGGTGGTGGTCACCGTCTCCACCGACGAGTCGGTCATCAGCCGCCCTGGACCGACTGCGCCACCGATGTCATCTCGCCGATGAATGCCTCAACGTCCTGGTTCTGCACGAACCCCTGTAAGGCAGCCCGTTCAGTGGCCTGCACCTCGCCGCCGATGAAGTCGTCGAGGTCATAGCCGGCCTCGGCGTCGGCATCGCTGGGCCACAGTTCGGCGGCCCTGGCATCGTTTTCGTTGGGATAAACATCAACGGCGACATCTGCGTTGGGGGCGATGTAGCCGCCCTGCTCGGCCCAGATGGTCTGCGCCTCGGCCGATCCCAAATAGGTGGCGAAAGCGGTGGCCAACTCGGGGGCGTCGCTCTCGGCGTTCACGACGAACAGGTCGCCGCTGATGAACACCGGTGGCTCGCCATCACCCTCGATGGCTGGCATGTGGAAGAAGGTGAAGTCCTCACCCGCGACCAGCGACTCGTCGCACTCGGCCGGGGCAACCAGGTTGACGAAAGCTCCCTGATTGAGGAAGGCGGCATCGCCGCGGACCCAAGCGCAGGTCGCCTCGACGAAGCCCCGGTCGAGGGCATTGTCGGGGAAGTAGTCGGATATGAACTGACCCAATCCCTCGAAGGAGGACACCACGGCCGGGTCGTCCCAGCTGGTGGTGCCGTCGATCAGTCCCTGGAAGGCGTCGATACCGGCGATGCGGAGAAGGAAGGGGTCGGACCATTGCGTCAATGGCCATTGGTCGGCTCCGCCGACCGCCACGGGCTCCATTCCGGCATCGGCTGCTGCCTGCAGCGCGGCCTCCCAGTCGGCCCATGTTTCAGGGACCTCGACACCCAGTTCCTCCAGGGTGCTCGGTCGGTACCAAACCAGACCGTTCACATTGCCCTTGAACCACACTCCATATGTGACACCGTCCTCGGCGGTGGCGATGGTGCGAAGCGCCTCGTTGTACTGCCCGTCCTCCACCCAGGTGTCCCACTGCGCGTCCATCGGCTGGAGGAAATCCTGTTCAGCGAACAGGCGGATGAGCCCGGGGAGGGCAGTCATCACGTCGGGCGCGGAACCGGCGGCGAACTGCTGGGTGAGCTGTGACGACATCTCCCCAAACGGGATCTGAATGAGCTCCACTGTGGCTTCGGGATTGGCTTCCTCAAACCCGGCAGCGACTGCCTCGAATGCTTCTCCCTCTGACCCGGTCCAGGCATGGACCACCTCGATGGAACCGGTGGCGGCACCCGACTCCCCCTCGGCCCCTGTGGTTGCGCTCGTATCTCCCTCGGTCCCGGTTGTGGCGCTGGCATCCCCATCCGCGCCAGTGGTATCAGTGGCCTCCGAGCCGTCATCGCCTCCACATGCTCCGACCGCCAATACCAAAGCTGCCAAACATGCTGCCAACCATCGTCGTTGCATCGGATTATCCTCCCGTGCGACTATTTGCTATTTTGTCATGACAAAAGCACAAAAGGCAGAACGTGTCAAGAGAATTCTCCGGATATCAGGTGGGATCATGATCGCTACCGTCAACCGAGCCGACGACCCCATGCCCATCGACCCCGATCTCCCGGTTCCGTTGTGGTTCCAACTCAAGGAGCACCTCCTCGACGAGATCGTCGCCGGTCAATTCGACGACGGGGCGCAGCTCCCTACCGAGCACGCCTTGTGTGAGGAGTATGGGATCAGTCGTACCCCCGTGCACCGGGCCCTGGCCGAACTCGCCGATGAGGGGGTCATTCTGCGTCATCGTCGTCGGGGCACCTTTGTCAACCCCCATTGGAAGGCAAGACGTTCCCACCTGGGCAGGGTGCGGGTGGTGGTTCCGGATTCGTCGTGGGCACCCCATCTGAACACGGTCACCGAAGAATTCGACCTGTCGGTGGCGGAGGTTCCGCTCGGCGAGCTGCGGGTGAGACTGGTACGTGCCATCGGTGAGGGCAACGCTCCCGACCTGGCATTGATCGACTCCGTGTGGGTCCATGAGTTCGCCGAGGCCGGGTTTCTCTACCCCCTTGAGGAGCTCGACTCGCTCTGGATCAGGGACGTTTATGAGGGTGACTTCCTTGAGCCCTTCGTCTCGGGGACCCGTCGCTCCGGTGTCACCTGGGCTGTCCAGGCAGAGACCGACGTGGCCGGACTCTGGTATCGAAAGGATGGGGTGCAGACCGCCCCCACCACCTGGGAGGAGTGGAGTCATCTGGCCACGTCGCGTGATCTAAAGGTGGCGATTCCTGCCGGCGTGGAGGGTGGAGAAGCCGCCACCTACGTCCTGTTGGCCGTGCTGGCGTCGAACGGCGCCGCCGCAGTGACTCCCCACAACATCCCGCTCACCACGGGACCTGCCCTCGATGCCCTCCGGTTCCTCCTGACCCTCACCGACACCGATCTTCTGGCGGAAGGTGTCACCACTGCAGACGACGCCGGGGCTGTCGCCATGCTCGCCGATGGACGAGCTGGATTCATGATTGGCGGCTCCTATCACGCCGAACAGCTTGCCCGACTGACCGGGACGGACCTCCCCACCGCCCTGGGGACATTCGGGTTTGTTCCACTACCCCGCGGACCCAACGGGCCAGCCCGAACCCTGGCTGGCGGCATGGTCTGGGCAGTTCCTCGTCAGGCGGTGCGACCGAAAGAGGCGATGCAGGTCATCCGAGTCCTGAGCGAGTCCCAACCCCTGGCGGACATGGCAAATCGGTCGGGTCAGCTGCCGCCGCGAAGGGCAGCCCTCGAGCTGGTGTCCGACGTGAGGTTTCTCCGTGACACGGGCTCCATGCTGGAGGGGGCCATGGTGCGACCAGGGACCGTCGCCTACCCACGAGTGAGCCAGCAGCTAGCGGCGCTGCTCGAGGTCCTGTTGGCCGGTGCCGCCGACCCCGACCGAGTAGCCTCCTCAACGGCGGAACGAATCGCCGCGATAACGGGCCTCCCCATCGAAGGGTGATTCCCACGACCCTCACCGGTTCGACCACCGTCCTCGACCCAGAGGACGCGGACAAGCCACTCGACATCGGCAATGGCCTGATCGCCGCCACCCTGGGGCTCACCGGACAGATCCAGAGTATCTCCTCCATGCACAGCTCCCTCGGATACATGGTCCTCTCCAAGGACCCGCCGTTCTCCGATCAGGATCGCTTCGACACGGATGTGATTCGGAGCCACCGTACCGCTCTCTCCGATCCGACCGGTCCTGGAATGGGCCTCAATTGGGGCCTCGTTTGGCGCACAACATCCGTGGAGCTCTTGGGCAGGGCCGTGCCCCGTCTCCATCTGACCGCAGACGGCGTTGAGGCCGTTGTCACCACCTGGGCCCCAATGCTCGAGGACGTCTCGGGATTGATACAGACCTGGGAACTCTCCTGCGCCGACCATACGGTTCGTCCCCATACGGCTCGGTGGGATGGAGTGGGCACGCTGTCCAGGCCCAACCTCACCCAGCTCACCGAGGGCGGCGTCCTCCCGCCGCTGGACACCACCACGACGATGGATACCGAGGACGGAAACATCGTTATCACCGCATCCGAAATTCCTGGTGTTGTGATGGTCGCCATTGACGTCGAAGGTATCCCGCAGGCCAATCACGAATCTATCGGTGTAGCGGTTCCCGACGTCGGGACGGTCAGGCTGGTGGTCAGGGTGACCATTGCCGAGACCCATCACCAATCGCGAGCAACGCTCGATGCCCTCGCTCCCGATTCGCTCTCGACGACGGTCGGCTTCTGGGAGGACCGCACGACAACCGCCGTCTCCGCCGTGGGTGAAGACCGTTCTGGGCCGCTCATACCACTCGTCGCCCGGGCAGTCACCTATGGGCTCGGTTGCTCGACCGTTCCCGTGGGCGGGACTCGTGCCGTGTTGACCGACCATCGGATCCTCCCCCTCACCTGGACCCGAGATGCCTATTGGACTTGTACGGCGCTGGCGGAAACCGGGGTGGATCCCTCCGGTGCCCTGGTTCGCGGCCATCTGGCCTGGCTCTTCAAGACGGCAGAGCGACCGGACGGCCACTGGGCCCGATCCTATCTACCCACTGGAACAGTCAAGGATCCGGCCTATCAACTCGACCAACAGTGCTATCCGCTGTTGGAGGTCATCGACCACCTCGATCGGACCGAAGACGAAGGACCTCTGCGTCGGTACGCCTCCCAGATCTCCGAGGTAGTCGATAATCTCATGGGGCGTCGTCACCCCAGTGGGCTTCTCCCCACCGAGGAAACCCCCGCCGACGACCCGCTAGATCTGCCGTTCCATTTGTCATCGAACCTGTTGGTGGCCCACACCCTGTCGCGTCTGATGGTCGCCGCAGACGTCATCGGATGGCCCTCCTCCGAACTCAGCGCGGCCTCCACCGCCATCCTCAACGGGGTGGATACCCACCTGGTAGTCGAAGTGGGCGGCCAGCTCTGTTGGGGTTACGCCACCAACCTGGAGACCACCAGGTGGTATCACGACGCCAACGACGTTCCAACCGTCCTCGCCCCAAAGTGGGGTCTCGATGTCCCCAGAGACCTGTGGCGAGCCACTCTCGAAACAGCCTTCTCGCCCGCCAACCCAGCTGGCTACGCAGCGGGGAAATACGGTGGGTTGGGATCCGTTCACACCCCTGGCGCCTGGCCGCTCGGTGACGCCCAGGAAGTCATGTTCGCCGCCCTCGAAGGCGATAAAGACCGAGCGCACACGGTGTTCGCCCGACTGGCCGCGACCTCCTCATGGGATGGATCCCTCCCAGAATGCCGTGACCCCCACACCGGAGCAGTCCGCTCCCGACATTGGTTCACATGGCCCAATTGCCTGTTGCTGCTCGCACTCCGGCTCCTCCAAGACCCCAGGGGCGGCCATTGGTGAAGCTGTCTCCTCTGGGGGACGCCGTCCCCCAGACCCCCAACGGCTGCCTTTGCCTCACGTCTCGCGTGGTCGGGGCCGTCCGACCTCAACCCCACGACTCAGTACCTGTCGGTCGTGTCCCTGTGGCTGTCGGGTTCGATGTGGCTTTACCTGATGTCTTAACTTGCCGCGGTTTCGCCGGTGGATTGCTCGACGTGGCGTAGGTTTCCCACCCGCCACCACGGCATCTGCATGACCTCTCACGTCTGGGAGTCTGTGATCGTCGTCCGCTGCGGCACACCCGGTTCGCTACTCACCCTTGATCAACTCTGCCCGACGCATGTGGGGGAAGTGGGGTCGAGGGGGGGGTGCACTCCGGCTCCTAGAAGATCCCGAGGGCGGTCACCGGTGAAGCTGTTGTTTCTGGGGGACGCCGTCCCCCAGACCCCCAACGGCCGCCTCGGCCTCACGTCTCGCGTGGTCGGGGCCGTCCGACCTCAACCCCACGACCCGGTGGCTGTCTGTCGGTCGTGTCCCTGTGGCTGTCGGGTTCGATGTGGCTTCACCTGATGTCTTAACTTGCCGCGGTTTCGCCGGTGGATTGCTCGACGTGGCGTAGGTTTCCCACCCGCCACCACGGCATCTGCATGACCTCTCACGTCTGGGAGTCTGTGATCGTCGTCCGTTGCGGCACACCCGGTTCGCTACACACCCTTGATCAACTCTGCCCGACGCATGTGGGGGGAGTGTGCCGACGGCGTAGCCGTCGGGTCGAGGGGGGGTACCTCCGCGATGGGATCGGGTCGCGACCACCTAGGCAGTTGTGCCCCCCACCTGCTTCGCAGCAACCTTCCCCTCGCCGTTGGCGGGGGGACAATCGCATGGTGGGGGAAGCGGGTTGGCGGCGCCTCCTCCTGGAATCTCCGACATCTCATAGACTATGCAATCTATAATGTGTAGGAGAGGCACCTTCCCCCCTGGACGATTGGTGCCGGTGAAGCGAGAGGCGCCCAGAAGGTCGCCAACTAAAAGGGAGCTCGAAAATGCGAATACGAAGCAAACTCCTGATCCTGATCACCATATTGACCATGGTGTTGGCCGCATGCGGTGGTGATGACGGGTCCACCGATACCACCGCAGGTGGTTCGGAAGCCACGTCGGCTGATACCGAGGCAGCGGAGACCACGTCTGCCGAGACCGAAGGGACCGAGGCCGCCGAGACCACCATGGCGGAAACGGAAGCGACGGAAGCGACGGAAGCGACGGAAGCGACGGATACGACCGCCGCAGCTGCCGAGCCTGTGGGTGAACTGGAATGTGATGTCGTCGAGGTGATCGTCCCCTACTCCCCGGGTGGTGGCTCCGACCAGCAGGTGCGAAGATTGCAAATCGCTCTGGAGGATGCCCTCGGTAAACGTCTCCAGATCACATACCAAGAGGGTGGGGACGGATCGGTGGGGTGGAACGCCCTTGCCCAGGCGGCACCGGATGGCTGCACCATCTCCAACGTCGTGGCGCCCAACATCATGAACCTCTCGCTCACGGCGAGTGAGGACATCGGATTCAAGGCCGAGGACTTCGAAATCATCGCCTGGACCGAATACTCGCCCAATATCATCGGCGTGGGCATCGACAGCGAGTTTGAGACGTACGAGGACTACGTTGCAGCGGCCGAAGCCGATCCGGGAGCGGTCACCATCTCGGGCGTGGGTGTCAATGGCGAACTCCTGGTCGGAGAGGTTCTGGCGGCAACCGGTCTCGATCTCACCTTTGTTCCGTTCTCCGGTGGTGTCGGCGACATCGTCCCCCAGGTTGCCGGTGGTCACATCCACTCCGCGCTGTCCGGGTTCTCGCTGCTCGACGGCGGGCAGCTCCGACCGCTGGTGCTCTCGTCCGAGTCGGCGGCGTTTCCCGACATTCCCACCTTCGAGGAGGCGGGCTCCCCTGGGGTGACCTTGGTCACTTCTTGGGGGTTGATGCTTCCCCCGGAGACACCGGAGGACATCGTGACGTTGTGGAATGCCGCCGTGCAAGAGGCAATGGCCACCCAGGAAGTCCAGGATGCCTATGCCGAGACTGCCTACGAGGTCCTCACCCAAGACGTCGAAGAGGCTCAGGCATACTTCCAGGAACAGTTCGACGCCACCCAGGCCGCCATCGAGGCCAGTGGCTAAGCACAACTAGGAGGCGCTGGGTATGCCCACATCTGGTGGGCACACCCGGCTCCTGTCCGCACCTTCAGATCACTGCCGCGGGGGCGACGGCCTCTATATCGGTGACGACGTCAACGACTACGGGTCGTTCCATTTCAAGCCCACGCTCGATTGCGGGTCCGATCTCGTCGGGTTTTTCGACTCGGATCCCGACCGCGCCCACGGTTTCAGCGAGGTCGGCGAAGTTGACATCCGTGAAAACCCACAACTCCTTGGCTTTTTCCGTCTGGGTGCCCCCGTAGGCACGATCGAAACCCCGCATCGACTGGTTGCCGCTTCGGTTGTTGTTGACGACGGTGACCGAATTGATCCCGAATCGCACGGCGGTTTCGATGTCGCCAACGTGATACCAGAACCCGGAGTCGCCGGTGAAGCAGACGACCGGCCGCTCGGGAGCACCACACTTGGCTCCGAGGGATGCCGGAAAGGCCCATCCGAGATGTCCGGCACTGCGGAGGTATGACTGGGAAGAGGTGCGTATGTCGAAGAACCCGCCCATCCACATTCCGGCATGACCCGTATCAACCACCACGATCCCATCGTCGGGCACCAGGGTCGTAAGCTCGCTGCTGAGTCGCTCTGGCCGGATGGGCTCGGCGTTGGAGGTCATGAGCTGAGCGAACTCCTCCCGCCACTCGGTGTTGATCTGAGAGACACGAGCGGTCCAGTCCGAGCGACGAATAGCAGCCCCTTGGTCGGCCATCTCGATCATGCGGCCCAGGACGGTGGCGGCATCGCCGTGAACCGCCGCCACGACCGGATAGTTCCGGCCGATTGCCTCCGGATCGATATCGATCTGGATGGCGGGGGTTCCGATGGGAGGGACCTGCCAGAAATGGGTGGTCATTCCGCCCGTCTCGGTGCCGATGAAGCAGATCAGGTCTGCTTCGCCCACGGCTCGGTTGGCAGAACCCCGTGAGTAGGTTCCGACGACACCCACGGAAAGGGGATGAGTCCCGGGCACTGAATCCTTGCCGTTGAGCGAGGTGGCAATCGGGATGGAGAGGCGCTCGGCGAGTTGGATGAGGAGTTCACCCGCACCGGAGGCGCGTACTCCGCCTCCTGCGACGATCAATGGGCGAGCGGCGCTCTCTAGTCTTTGCAACGCTGCCCGCACCTCCTGATCGTGGGGCGCCGGTCGAAACGGGGGGACTTGGGAGAAGTGTTCCTCCACGAGCGGATCCATCTCGGCTTCCTCAAGATCCAACTGCCCCTCGTTTCCGGCGAATTGAAGATGGACCGGTCCTGGACTTCCCGATACTGCAACTCGGAATGCCTGTCGCAACATGTCGGGGATGCGCTCCACGGCATCGATGGTGGCGTTCCACTTCGTGATCGGTTCGAAGGATGGGACGTCATCTACCTCCTGGTACACCTTGCGGAATTTGGTGTGGGGATCACGACCGCCCGTCATGGCAATCACGGGCGAATGGGCGAGATGGGCATCGCGTAAACCAGCCGCAAGATTGTGTGCGCCGACCACTTGGGCCATGGCGATCCCGGGTCGACCGGATGCCCTGGCGTATCCGTCTGCCATATACGCCGCGGGTTTCTCGCCATGGGGACGGATTCTCTTGATTGCGGTATGCTGCTCGATCTCGACCATGGTGCGCCGGAGAATGGCGGGAACATGGAAGACATGGGTCACTCCGTACGCCTCCAGCATCTCGGCGATCATGATGGCGCCGGTGGTCATGACACCCCCATGGAAAATCTCGCTGACCCGGTGGTGGTGACCGTTCCATCACCTTTCCTAACCCAGAGGTCGAAGGTGACTATCTCGTCCTCCACTTCCTCGACGGTGCCCCCACATTCGAGAGTGTCTCCCAGGAACGCAGGGGCCAGATGTCGATACCTCACGGTTCGGAGACGAGCCCGGTGACCCAGCCATCTCTCGACACTCTGGACCAGGTAGGCACCCTGTAGGGGGCCGTGGATCACCAATTCGGGATAGCCGTCGACCTCGGTGGCGAACGGGAGGTCGTAGTGGATCCGGTGGAGCAACCAAGCCGCGGAGCTGAACATGAACAGGTCCACCGCATCTGGAGTCCGTGTCTGGATGGGCACCTCCATCCCGGGGGCCAGGGTCACATCTGCGTCCGTCATCGGTAGATCCTCGTAAAGCTTTCCCTGGCGATGACGGACCCCTCCTGATTGGTGAAGATGAACTCCATCTCGACAAACACCAGCGGTCCGCTCCTGCCCTCCTTCTCATACATCTTGGCCAGCCTCTTCTCTACAGTGACGGTGTCTCCTGCCACCACCGGATCCCCCAACTCCAGGGATGTCTCTCCCGCCATGGCCCTCCGTGTCGGTAAGGGTGGGACGTCGGCGGAAGGTGACCCGTCTGCCTCGAGATCATCGCGTCTCACCAGGTTGTAGCTCTGCATCCGGATCACATAGGGGAACATTGGTGGTGCGACCACATCCCTATATCCGGCCTCGACAGCGGCGGTCTTGTCGAAGTGGACCGGATCATCAGCCCCGATGGCGTCTGCGAATTGTGCGATGTCGCGGGCGTCGACATGGAACTCGCGGGTTGGGTACTCCCTCTCCGCCCAACGTCTTGCCTCGTCGGTGATCACACCCATTAGTGCTCCTCAGATTCCCATCGTCTTGGCGATTATGTTCCGCTGTATATCGGAGGT
>WHTL01000035.1 GCA_009377735.1 Acidimicrobiia bacterium | reverse complement strand
CCACGTCCGAGCCAGCCCACACCACCGGCCGCCAGCCCCCACAGCCCGTCGAAACCTTCCATCGCTGACAAGGAGAACCTCATGACCAACATCTCGTATCCGGTGCCCTCACCGACACCCCGATTCACACCAGCCACCTAGTGGCAGGTTCCGGCCTTCTCGCTGCCTCTCTGTTGGCCATCGTTTCCCTTCCGGCGGTGGCACCGCCCAGCCCGGTATGGGAGGAACGCCCAGCCGTAACCGCCGTCAGCCATCTCGTATTCGATGCCGAACGGGACATCATGTTGGAGGCGCAACGGCCAGATGAGGAACGGGCGATGGCATCAACCACGAAGATGATGACAGCCATCGTCGCCATTGAGGAGGGGAACCTCGATGACGAGGTCCTCGTCTCCCAGGAGGCGGCCGAGGCCGGTGAAGCCGAGGTCGACCTCGTACCCGGAGAGGTTCTCCCCCTACGTGATCTCGTCACCGCCATGGTGGTGCGTTCTGCCAACGACGCCGCCATCGCCATTGCCGAGCATGTGGCCGGTTCCACACCCGAGTTCGTTGGGCTGATGAATACCAAGGCGGAGGAACTCGGTCTGACCCGTACCAACTTCGCAAACCCGCATGGCCTCGACGAGGAGAACCATTACACCTCGGCACGTGACCTTCTAACCCTCGGCCGCTATGTGATGGAGAACGAGATCTACCGTGAGATGGCAGCCCTATCCAGTTTTGAGCTACCCCCCAGCCCAGCCGATGGCGAAGAGCGGGTGGCGGTGAACACCAACCTGATGCTCGAGGACTTCCGGGGGACGACCGGCATCAAGACCGGTTTCACCAGTTCTGCCGGTCGGGTATTTGTCGGGAGCTTCGATCGTCCCCTGGGCACGATGTACTCCGTTGTGATGGGGTCGGATGAGGAGTTCGACCATTTCGAGGACACGCGAGCATTGGTGAGCTGGGCATACTCCAAAGCTGACACGGCCCAACGGCTCCTCTCGGGCGGCGAGGTCCATCAAGGAGCGCTCTTGGTGGAGGCCGACCCCCTCCAACGGACCGCATCGGCGGAAATGCTGCTGGCCCTTGCCGCCGATGGTGTCCTGGGAGAGCCCAGTCGCGATCCCGAGCCACCGCCCGTAATCACGGAGAGAGGGGGCTCCGACGAGGTCTCCCTGACCGATGCGGCTCTCTGGCCCTTCAGGAACGACCCATGAGCGAAGCGCATGGCGAAACCGTAACCGAGGTCATCACCTCCGAATCGCTGTCGGAACGGATCGGTGCGCTGGCAGACGCGGTGAACAAGGATTACCAAGGTCGAACCCCGATCCTGGTTTCGGTACTCAAGGGGACGCTTCCCTTCATAGCCGACCTGGGTCGTCGTCTCACCATCCCGGTGGAGTTCGATTTCCTTCAGCTGACACGCTTCGGCGAGGGTGGCAGGATCGGAATCGCCCTCGACACCGGAGACTCACTGACCCATCGGGACGTGATCCTGGTCGAGGACATCGTTGACACCGGGCTCAGCTTGCAAACCCTCCATCAGATCCTGGCAGAGCGTCACGTGTCCTCTCTCAGCACCGTAACTCTGCTGGACAAGGTTCCTCGTCGTCTCGTGGACGTACCACTCGAGTATCGGGGCTTCGAGGTTGGCGACGAGTACCTCGTCGGGTATGGGCTGGACTGGCAGGGGAAGTTCCGCAATCTTCCGGGGATTTGGGCAATCCTCGACCGACCCGCGTTCGAACGTGATCTGACCGGCCAATTCGCATACATGTACGGCTGAGTGTGCGTCACCGCCGTGGGGTAGCCCTCGAAAGGGCAGGCCTCGCTTTCATTGCAACCGGTCTAACCTGAATCAGATGGACCCATCCAACGGCGAGGAATCATCCCAGAACGGCGATGAGGGGCCGGAGGGTGCCGTGCCAGTCGAGATCGTCGGAGTGCGGATCGAACTCCCCTCCAACCAGCCGATAGTCCTGCTCAAAGAGCTGGGCGGGATCCGATATCTCCCTATCTGGATCGGGGCATCGGAGGCCACCGCGATCGCATCTGCTCTCCAAGGAGTCGAGCCGCCCCGCCCACTCACCCATGACCTCCTCACCACGGTTATCCAGGAACTTGGCGCCGAGGTGCAGAGAATCGTGGTATCCGACATGCGAGACAGCGTGTACTACGCCGATCTCTTCATGACCCACGAGAACCAAGCCATGACCATCTCATCCCGCCCATCCGATGCCATCGCCCTCGCCATCCGAATCGAGGCTCCGGTGTTCGCATCACGGGCCGTTTTCGACGAGGCAGGGATCGATTTCGCCGATCAGGAGGACGAGGAGGAGATCGAGGAGTTCCGCCGTGCACTTGACGAGGCGACAATCGAGGACTTCCTCGGCAACGAGTCCGGGGAGAATCCCGAGAGCTGACCCGGCTCCACACCGATCCCATCGTGATCGATTTCGCCCGACACTCGGGGGCCCCACCTCGAGTATTCCCCAGAGTGATCCCCAGAGTTTTCCACAGGGGTTGTTGACAAATGGGTACGGCTCGGGGTACCTTACTCACAGCGGAGAAATTACCAACATGTAATCAGGGGCCATTTGAGAAGGTCCGGCCAGGGGTCGGACACGTCAAGTGACCACCGGAGGACGAAAGATCATGGAGCAGTTGGGTTATCGAGCACCACAAGTGTGTCGATTGATCGGAATCAGCTACCGCCAGCTCGACTACTGGGCTCGGACCGAACTATTGCGCCCCTCACTCCAAGAGGCTCGAGGCTCCGGATCACAGCGTCGCTATTCCTTCGACGACCTCGTACAGCTCCGTGTCATCAAAAGTCTTCTCGACGCCGGTATGAGTCTCAAAAAGATCAGAACCGCGATTGAAATCCTCCGTGATGAGTTCGCTGCCGAGCGTCCTCTCACCGATGTCACCCTCCTCTCCGACGGCAAGACTATCTATGCGGCCCGAAACACCGACGAGGTCGTTGATGTATTCCGCAGGGGACAGGGCGTGTTCGGCATCGCCATTGGCCCCGTGGAAGACGAGGTTCGGGGCGCTGTCCATGATCTCGAAGCCGACACCTCATCCGCCGACGTGGAGGCTCAGGCAAACTGACCGACTACCAGCTACGCGCACACGAAGTCCATTTCGCCCACAACAGTGAGCGACAGTTCGCACTACTCCTGGACTTCTTCGACGTACCGTGGCGATATGAGCCGGACACGTTTCCCATCGAGTTCGATGACAGCGGGGAGCCGGTCAAGTTCTTCTCACCGGATTTTTACCTGCCCCTCGACGACCAGTATGTAGAGGTCACAACCCTCAATCAGAAGCTGGTGACGAAAAAGAATCGGAAGGTTCGTCTCCTCAAGGAGCACCATCCCGAAATCCGTTGTCGCATCCTCTATCAGCGGGATTACCTCGAGCTGGTCGACAAGTATGGATTGGAGCGGCCCGCCCAGGGCTGTGGCCCACTGCAACGCCTGCCGGGCCCACCCCGTGTGGTTGAGTTGGCCGACCGCGGCTCGGCTCTGTGACGGAGCAGTCTCCGCTTCACGACCTCCATAAGGAACTCGGAGCCAGGTTCACCGATTTCGGTGGGTGGGAGATGCCCGTGCGGTACGGTGCCGTTCTCGAGGAGCATGGCGCCGTCCGAGAGACGGTTGGTTGGTTTGATGTATCCCACCTCGGGCGCTTCGCCTGCGAGGGTCCGGGTGCCACAAACGCCCTGTCGCGGATCTTCAGCAACAACGTGGAGAAGCTGGAATCGGGACGCACCCACTACACCATGATCCTCAACGAGGATGGGGGAGTGCTGGATGATCTCATCATCTGGAGATGGGCCGAGGATGAGTATTGGGTACTCCCCAACGCCGCCAACCACGACATGGTGCTATCCAGGGTGGGCGAGGAGCCCGACCTCACGGTGACAGATCTCCGTCCGAGCACCGTGATGCTCGCAATCCAGGGACCCGCGGGCCCCCAGACTCTGACCGAGTTGGTGGGTCAGGCCCCGCTCCGCTTCCGTTGCGGCCATGCCGACGTTCACGGCGCCCAGATCGCCGTCGCCGGTACCGGATACACCGGTGAACGTGGCGGAGAGATCGTCGTGCCAAACGAGATAGCCCACGATATCGCCGAATCCCTCAACAAAGTGGGTGCTACACCCTGTGGATTGGCCGCCCGAGATACCCTCCGTCTCGAAGCGGGACTCCCTCTCTGGGGACAGGACCTCGACGCTGAGCACACCCCCCTCGAAGCGGGTCTGTCGTTTGCCATCGACTGGGATCACGATTTCGTGGGTAAGACGGCTCTCGAGACGCAGAAGGATGAGGGCCTTGCCCAACACCTGGTTGGGTTCCGTCTGTTGGAGCGGGGCATACCCCGCCTTGATTATCGAATGAGAACTCCCGATGGTGCAGAAGGCGTGGTGACTTCTGGGAACATCTCCCCGGTCACGGGTGACGCCATCGGTCTCGGATATCTTTCACCGGTCGAACACGGAGACGACATCGAGATCGAGATAAGGGATCGCTGGGTTCCGGCACAGCGAGCCAAACCGCCTTTCCATCGGTGACAACGGTCGACTTCTCCCACCCTCCAGCAAATCCCCCCACCCAAGACCCCACGGCCGTGGCAGCCGGCCTGGTTCCCTGGTCAAAGCATCTCGTCGTCGCCGGGAGGACGGTTTGGACGGTGCCGCCACCGAAGGAGGGAATCTTCATACTGCAACCCAACCGATTTGGGTACTTCGAGGATTTGGAGGCCATCGAGGAGTTGGGCGTCCCCGTTACCGTGATGATCCGACCAGACCTGGTGGGGTGGGTCCCACTCCCCGAGAGGCTGACCTCGGTCCTCACCACCGATGGAAGACCTGTGACAACGACCGCGTCCCGGACGGAGGCGGAGAGATTGGCCGACTTGACCGATGCCATGGAGTCACGGCTGGGACAGATCAGGGGCATCCGGATGCTTCCCGGGGAACCCTTGGGCACGGTGTCGTTCCTCCTTTCCACCGCCACGAAAGCTGTGCTGGGCGCCTTCGCAAGCAGGGGGGTTCTCATCAGCGACCCTCAGCCACCTCTCCCCACCATGTCGCTGACAATCCACCCCGGTCACAACCTCGCCCAGGTCGTCGCCGCCACCGCCATCGTCGATTCCGCCATGGACGGCCTGGAACCGCCCGAGATGCCGGAGGGCGGGCCCGGCGAGACCCCACCGCGTCGCCGAACCCTTGAGTATCATCCGATCCCTTGATGTCACCCAGTAAGGAGACAATCCAGCCTGATCCCCTGGTAGGTACCGAACTGGTTCGGCACTGGACGAGCGATACCCATCTTCCGCTGGGCCGGGTTGTCGTGATCCATGGGATAGGTGAGCATTCGGGGCGCTATGAGAGGGTAGGCACGCAGTTGGCTGCCGCTGGGTTCGAGACCACGGCATTCGATCTCATCGGTCATGGGGCAACCGGTGGTCGCAGAGTCCACGTAGACAACTGGGCGGACTTCCTCGATCAGGTGGAGAGGCATGTCACCAGTGTTATGGATCACGGTGATCCGGTCATTCTCATGGGACACTCCATGGGGGGTCTCATTGCAGCCGAGTACGTCCTTTCCGATCGCCCATCTCCCGACCTTCTGGTTCTTTGCGCCCCCGCCCTCAGCGGTGGTGCGGGATGGCAGGTGAAGATGGCACCATTCCTGTCGGCTGTGGCGCCCCATGTCGCGGTGCCCTCCTTGATCAGAGGGGAACAGCTTTCCACCGACCCCGCGGTAGGGGAGGCCTACTTCGAAGATCCTCTGGTGGTGACCTCGGCAACGATTCGGCTTGGCGCAGAGATGTTCTCCGCGATGCAACGGGTGCGCGAACGGGCTCACAGCATCGAGATCCCGACCCTCACCCTTCATGGTTCCGATGACACGGTGGTCCCGTGTCAGACGTCGGCGGGGATCGGTATCTCCGGCGACCGGATCGTGTATCCCGGGTTGCGTCACGAGCTGTTTAATCACCCAGAGGGCCCACGCATCGTGGAGGAGGTCGTCACCTGGGTCCGAGATCACCTAGATCTGGACGCAGCGATTGACCCGGATCAGACGTAAGATCGGTTCGTGATCGAACCGGGGACCCTCTTGGTGGCACAGCCGATGATGCTCGACCCGAATTTCGCGCGCTCCGTGGTGCTGATACTCGCCCACGATGAGGAGGGCACGATCGGTGTGATTCTGGACCGCCCAACAGATGACCCCGTGTCGGCCCATCTCCCGACCGTTGCCCCCGTCGCTTCATTCCCAGAAGTGGTGTTCTCCGGTGGTCCGGTGGAACCACAGGTCGCCGTCGCCCTGGGTCCAGTAACATTGGGCACCGTGGGTTCCATCGACGATGTGGAGACTCTCGACCTCGATGAGATGCCCGTCGGGCCGGTTCGCGTCTTCGCGGGGTACGCGGGGTGGTCTCCGGGCCAATTGGAATCGGAGCTCGAAGGTGATGGCTGGGTCGTTGCGAAAGGGGAGTGGGACGACATATTCACCTCGGACCCGGACACACTTTGGTCCCGGGTATTGAAGAGGCAGGGTGGCACCATTGCCATGTTGGCAACATTCCCTCTTGACCCAGAGATGAATTGAAGGGCATCTACTCTGTAGGGAACGATGTCTTCGCTCACCCATGATGCCACGGTGCGTCCGGCACAGCCCGGGACGCTTCGAAGCGCACTCAAGCGACGATCACCGGGGCTCGCATTTGAAAAGAAGCTGTGGGATCAGGGTGTGGATGTGGTGGTCGGTGTCGACGAAGTGGGCAGGGGGGCATGGGCGGGACCTCTCACGGTCGGCGCCCTCGTGGTACCCCGCGAGCGTCGCATCTACAAGATCCGCGACTCGAAAATGCTCACCGAACCCGAACGAGAGCTCATGTACCGACGGATCGTCGACTGGGCCGAAGCCTGGAGCGTAGGTCATGCCAGTCACCAAGAGTGTGACGAGCTCGGAATGTCTGACGCTCAGCGTCTGGCAGCCCGCCGCGCCATCGATGGTCTGGGATTGCCCGCCGAGAAGGTGTTGGTTGACGGCAATTGGGATTTTGTCGGCGGGGCAACCCGAATCGTCCGAGGGGATGCCATCTCATTGTCGATCGCAGCGGCCTCGATCGTTGCCAAGGTGACCCGTGATCGCATCATGCGCCGCTGGGCCGAAGACCACCCGTTCTGGAACTTCGCCGACAACAAGGGCTATCCCTGCCCGCACCACCGCACCGCCCTACAGGGCTACGGCCCCAGTGCCATCCACCGCCGCTCCTGGGTCTTCATGGACTCCCTCATATGGACCGGCCTCCCTCGCCACCACCGCCCCGACCCCAACCAACCCGAACTCCCGTTCTGATGTGTCAGTGCTAATTCTCCCCCCTCGAGCCGATCTCCACGCGACCACCAAGGCGATTGTGCCCCCCGTCTTCGGCGGGGACAATGGGTTGAAATCAGATAACCTCACGGTATGACGAATCTTATCGAGCGGGTTAAGAACTGGATTGATCAGGATCCTGATCCGGAGACGCGGGACGAGTTGGCGGCACTGGTTGAGGAAGGTGACACCGACGAGCTTGCGGGGCGGATGAATGGGACCCTCGAATTTGGCACTGCCGGTATTAGAGGGGCGGTGGAAGCCGGGAGTAACCGCATGAATGCGGCCGTGGTCATCCGCACCACAGCCGGTCTCGCGGACTTCCTTATCGCCCGTCACGATGGCCCGCCAACCTCTCCGGTGGTGGTGGGGTTCGATGCACGGCTTTCGTCGCAAGGATTCGCCGGGGCCACCGTTGGTGTTCTCTGTGCGGCCGGAATTCCCGTGAGGTACTTCGCCAGCCCGGTTCCAACTCCCATCGTCGCCTTTGCGGCCAAGCACCTCGGAGCTGCGGCCGCCATCGTTATCACGGCAAGCCACAACCCGCCGGCAGACAATGGGTACAAGGTCTTCGACGAGAACGCCGCCCAGATCGTGCCACCCGTCGACAAGCAGATTGCGGCCTCTATTGCCGAAGTCGGTGAAGCGTCGGCCGTGCCACGAGTTGAGAAGCCCATCGAGGACGGCCATGAGCTGGCGGCAGAATTGGGACCGGAGGTCTACGAGGCTTACTGGCATGAGGTTTCGGTGGAGCGCCCAGACGTCGACGGCGATCGGGATCTGCGGATCGTGTACACACCTATCCACGGTGTCGGATGGCGCTATGTCGATGAGACCCTACGCCGCGGCGGGTACGGCAACGTGTTTGCGGTGCCTGAGCAGAAGGAACCCGATGGTCGCTTTCCCACGGTCGACTTCCCCAACCCTGAGGAACCGGGAGCTCTAGACCTCGCCTTCAAGCTCGCCGAAGACAAGGAGGCTGAGCTGATTGTCGCCAACGACCCCGATGTCGATCGGCTTGCCGCGGCGATCATCACCTCAGCGGGGTGGACAAGCCTGACCGGGAACCAGATAGGAGTCCTCCTCGCTGATTGGATCCTGACCCATTGGAGGCATACTGAGCGGCCCATCGTCATCAACTCGATCGTTTCCACCCCAATGCTGGCCTCCGTTGCCGAGCGCCACGGAGCGCACTTCGAGACGACACTGACGGGGTTCAAGTGGATAGCCAACGCAGCCCTCGATCTCAAGAAGGCGGGGATAGGTCGATTCGCCTTCGGCTTCGAGGAGGCACTGGGATCGACCGTTGGCCAGACGGTTAGAGACAAGGACGGAATAGCCGCTGGTCTCGTCTTCGCCGATATCGCCGCGTACGAGAAGAAACAGGGTCGGACCTTGGCGAACCGTCTCGCTGATCTGTATCGCAGCGATGGTTTGTGGGTCTCCACCCAAGAGTCCATCGTCCGCCCCGGGTCGGAGGGGTTGGCGGAGATTGCAGCTGCCATGGACCGCCTCGCCCAGGATCTTCCCACCAAGTTGACGGGACACAGGGTCACCGAGAGCATCGACTACCGCACCGGTGCGGAGGAACGGCCCCGCTGGTTGGGAGAGACCGCCCTGGTCGCCCTCACCCTGGAGCCCACCGGCCGGGTCTTGGTGCGCCCCTCGGGAACCGAGCCCAAACTCAAGGTCTACGTCGACCTACGAGGTGAAGTCGGAGACGATGTTGCTGGATCGGCGGCACAAGCGAGGGACAAGGCTGACGCAGTGGCAACGGCCATGACCACCTACCTCGACCTATGACCGATAGGCCGCCCTTCTCGGAGATCTTTGGGCCACTAAACGGTATCCGGATCGTTCTCGTCGCCGCCGCCTTCGTGGCGGCCGTCGTGTCTGCCTTCACGGGCAGATGGCTGGTGGCATCAATCCTCTTCGCTGGTGTTGTCGGACACCTGCTCGGCTGGTTGTTCCTGTATCGCAAGGCGATGGAGGATCGGAGATGAGGGTGGGTTTCGCCGGTCTGGGAATCATGGGTGGGGGAATGGCAAAGAATCTCCAAGCGGGCGACGTGCCCCTCCGTGTTTGGAATCGCTCCCCACAACCAACCAAGGCCTTCGCCGATCTCGGAGTCGAGGTCGCATCGTCCCCGGCGGATCTCGCCTCGGAGAGCGACGTCGTGATGTTGTGTGTGTCCGACACCCCAGACGTGGAGGAGGTGGTGTTCTCCGAGAACGGAATTGCAAACGGGCTCGCACCCGGTTCGGTGGTGGTCGACCACTCCACCATCAGCCCCGAGGCAACCGCCGAGTTTGCAGGTCGGGTTGCAGATCAGGGAGCAGTCTGGATCGACGCTCCGGTTTCCGGTGGGTCGGAGGGGGCGGAGAACGGGAGCCTTTCCGTGATGGCTGGTGGTGACGCCGATGCCTTTGAGCGGGTACGACCAGTGATGGAGCACTTCTCCAGCTCGATCACCCATATCGGCACCGAGCCCGGTATGGGCCAGACCGCCAAGATCGTCAACCAGATCCTCGTGGTGGTCACCCAACTCGGTGTGTCCGAGGCGTTTCTGGTAGCCGAAGCCGGTGGCCTCGACCTGGAGAAGACGCTCCGGGCCGTGGAGGGAGGCGCGGCAGGGTCGTGGATGCTCTCCAACCGATGGCCGCAGATGATGGCCGATGACTGGCGACCGGGGTTCACCATCGACCTTCAGCTCAAGGATCTGCGGATAGCACTGGACGCCGCCGACAAGTCCGGTGTGCCGACACCCGGTACTGCCCTCACCTTTCAGATGTACCGGGCGTTGCAACAGGCGGGAAATGGTGGCGATGGCAATCACGCCCTCGTCAAGGCCCTCCAGGCAATGCTCCATCCCAATGACGACGGCTGAGACTCCGCGCCTCGGGATGGGTGCGACTCCCCACGAAGGCGGGACTTCTTTCCGGGTGTGGGCTCCGCACGCAGACTCGGTGCATGTGACGGGAACATTCGACGACTGGGCGGGGGAGAACCATCTGCTCACACGGAGCGACCAGGGATACTGGTCGGGAACCGTTAAGAACGCGGGCATCGGGGATACCTATAAGTATCGGATCGTCAACGGTGAGCAGGTTCTGTGGCGTGTGGATCCGTATGTGAGGGAAGTGACCAACTCGGTGGGGGAGGGAGTCATCACCGACCTCGATTTCGACTGGGGCGGGGACGACTATCGGACACCGCCCTGGCATGAGATGGTCATCTATGAGCTCCACGTTGGGACCTTCAATGCCGTAGACGGAGAGCTGGGCACATTCGACAGCGCCGTCGAGAGGCTGGGATACCTCTCCGAGCTCGGAGTCAACACGATCCTGGTGATGCCATTCGGTGAGTTCGCTGGAGACATCTCCTGGGGATACAACCCAGCCCATCCCTTCGCCATCGAGAGTGCCTATGGTGGCCCGGCTGCCCTGAGGCGGTTCATCATGGCATGTCACGAGCACGACATCGCGGTGCTGGTCGATGTCGTCTACAACCATTTCGGCCCGAGCGACCTGGGTCTGTGGCAGTTCGACGGGTGGAGCGAGAACGCCATGGGTGGTATTTACTTCTACAACGACTGGAGGGCAAACACCCCCTGGGGTGACAGCCGTCCCGACTATGGTCGGCCCGAGGTACGCGACTACATCCGTGATCACGCCCTGATGTGGCTGGAGGATTACCACGCCGATGGTCTCCGGTTCGACGCCACCTCCTACATCCGTAATGTGAGGGGTGGTGGTAATCCCGGTGATGATCTTCCGGATGGTTGGGGGCTGCTGAGGTGGCTCAATGACGAAGTCAATGCCCGTCAACCCTGGAAACCCACTATCGCCGAGGATCTCCGCAACGAGTGGGCCATCACCGAGGACACCTCCGACGGCGGCGCTGGGTTTGATTCACAATGGGATGCGGCCTTCGTCCATCCGATTCGTGCTGCCCTCATCACCCCCGAGGACACCCACCGGGATATGCATGCCGTTGCCGGTGCCATTGCTCATCGCTATCACAACGATATCTTCGAGCGTGTGATCTACACCGAGTCTCACGACGAGGTGGCCAACGGCTCCGCCCGGGTACCGGAGGAAATTTGGGGCGGTCAGGCCGACAGCCTGCCTTCACGAAAACGCTCCACGCTGGGTGCCGTGATCACATTCACCAGTCCCGGGATACCGATGATCTTTCAGGGCCAGGAGTTCCTAACACCGGGATGGTTTCAGGACACCAGACCACTCGACTGGAGCCGGGTCGAGTCCCAGAGCGGGATCCACCAGCTCTATAGGGATCTCTTCGGACTCCGCGCCAACCGTGACGGCGTCACTGCCGGACTCAAGGGACAGAACCTCGACATCCACCACCTCAACCAAGACAGCAAGGTCCTGGCATACCACCGGTGGGACCAGGGTGGAGCCGGCGATAGCTGTGTGATTCTGCTCAACCTGTCGGGAGTCGCCCATCGCGAGTACATCATCGGGTTTCCCATCCCTGGAAAGTGGCACGTTCGACTCAACACCGACTGGTCGGGATACGGTTCCGACTACGACGACGTCGGTGGAACTGAGGTCGTCATCGCCGCCGAGGGCGACGCTGACGGTCAACGAGCCGTCGCAACGGTGGATATCGGGGGTTGGTCGGCGCTGCTGCTATCGCAGTGATCACGGCGGTAAAACCTGACCCTAATGTTCAGGGTTAGCGTTGGTGTTACGCAGCAGGACCGAGAAGGGACCACCTGGGACGAACTCGTTTCTCCGCTCCAAGATCCCATAGGCGGTGTCGAAGACGGATCGGTTCGTCCTCGCCAGGTTGTCCCAGCCCTCCCACAAAACCAGTACTCCAGCGTCGCCACGCACATCGCGCAGGGCGTCCACCAGGGCGTCGTAGTTGTGTCCCGTCCAGTCGGGGAAGTCGAACACCTCGCGACATGCGTCGAGGAACCCGGTCTTATCGGTGATGTTTCGGGTATCGAGTACCACAAGGCGCCATCCGGCCTCGGTCGCGAGCCGGGCCAACTCAATGTGGCCAAGCTCGGAGTGCCAGTGATGCACACCGCTCTCCAGATGCCCGTCCAGTAGGTCCGTTAACAGGCTCATCGCGAGATCCGTTCGAAGGACTCGTAATGGTCTTCGGTGTAGTAGAACTCATCCCCGTCCCCAACGACAATACGCCGGGCCCCGCGGTGGTCCGCACCAGGTGTGTCGACGGTGAACTCCCGGTAGTAGCCAATGGGATGATCGGGGAGGATTCCCTCTCGGTTCTCAAAGGTTGCTCCGTCCTGGTCATAGGGGTAGGGACCATCGCTGTCGATTAGACCTAAGGTGGTGTGAGCCTCCGGAGGGAGTTCGGATGCCGCCAGCCATTGCAGCCCGGATTCGGGGTCGACGCCGGACTGTGGCGTCGTGGTTGCGTCCATTGCAACCGTGGTTGTCGTGGCGAAGGAGCCATTCGTTGTGTCCGGTTGAAGGCTCGTTGAGAAGTCGGCTTCTCCGCTTGACATTTCGGGAACAGTGCTGGGCACGCTGGCATCGCTACTGGTTCCGAATGGCGGAGTTATATCGGTGTCGATCGAGTCTGAGCCACCACCGGGAACGCTGACCGACGGCTCACTTGTCGGAGTCTCCTGGGGTGCACCGTCGTCCCCATACACCCACCAGGTGAGCAGGGCGACAACTACTGCGGCAACAAGACCGCCCACAGTTCGCTTTGACCTCACCAGAGAGATCGTATCGCTCCCCGCTCGCTGAGCCAATGCATTCGTGTTCCCAAAACTGGTTGTCATGTCCACTGTTCGGGGCTAGGGTCTCCGCTGGGAGAGATGGAGTGATAAGAGGATGCGAGTTTCTGTCACACCCGTTTCGTAGGGTTATTGAAATACCTGTTCGGGGATGAACGGGCCCGCTTCGGCGGGACCATACGACAACGGAGTGGAAGAAAATGGCCCTCACCAGACTCAGGTCTGTTGGTCCACCGCCAATGGCAGTGGACGCCGCTTATGAGATAGCCGAGGACAAGTCCGTCGCTATGCCCGTGGGCACGATCGATGCCAGCGGTCCCGACGATGACACCGTCACCTTCTCAATCACCACCGATAAACCCGATGGCGTCTTCGCCATCGACGAGGCGACCTGCGCCGTCACCTTCCCTGCTCCCTTAGCTCAACCAGGTTTCCCACTCAGATCGGGTGGGGATGGAGAGGAAAGGAAACAACCATGAGGAGAAAATTCTCAAAGATCCTGCTGGGATCGGCTCTGATGCTGGTACTGGCAGGCACGGCGGGAGCGCAGACCATTGCGTCTCACGACTTCCCCGATGTGCCAGACGACCACACCTTCCACGATGACATCTCGTGGCTTGCCGAGAATGGCATCACCACGGGATATGAGGACGGAACGTTTGGTCCCGAGGACAATGTGACCCGGGGCCAGATGTCGGCGTTTTTCCATCGCTTCGCCACCAACATCGAGAGTGGTATTCCTGGCCCCGAGGGTCCACAAGGCCCTCAGGGTGAGCAGGGCGTGAAGGGTGACGAGGGCGAGGCTGGCGAGCGTGGCCCCCAAGGTGACCCTGGCCCACAAGGTCCACAGGGCCCGAAGGGTGATCCTGGTGGTCCTCCCGGTCCCGTTGGCCCTGCCGGTCCACAAGGTCCTCAGGGTGACCCTGGCCCGCAAGGTCCCCAAGGCCCAGAGGGTCCCGAAGGTCCACAGGGTCCACAGGGTTTGACTGGTCCACAAGGTCTCCAGGGTGAACCAGCACCTGAGCCATTGGTTGAGATAGACAGGGCAACATCGGTCGATTTGTCCGGTGGTGCCAATGCTGGGGATCACGTTGAGGTTGCCAGTTTGGAATTGGGTGAAGGGGAGTGGACAGTGACAGGTCGAGTCAATCTGTTCGTTCCTGATACCGATGGCAGCTTCAAGAACTCTCAGGGATGCGGTATCTACGCCGATGGGACTCAGATTGCCGGAGCCTTTGGATCGTCGACGATTTGGGTCTCCACTGGAAGAGGCAAGTTTGTCTCAACGGAGTTACGTCCGTGGCTGGTTCCTCCAACTTGGGAATACGAGGTCATCGAGGTGACGGGACCGGCAACGGTTTCAATGGAATGCTTCATCGATCAGTCACATAGTGGGGCAACGCCTGAGGATCGTGAAGGCATGGCTGCTCAGTTCATCGAGTTGCGAGCCGAGGGCTAATGAGATCGCTACTGCTCTTGCGCTAGAGATCAACCATGGAGCCGATCATCACTCTCCTGAGACATCGGGAGAGTGATGACCACCATGGCAAGAAAGGCAGTAAACGGAACAAACGATCGAGTATCAACGCCTGGATTTCCTGAAGACTACGTCTCGGTGCCTGCCGTTTGAGATCGTAATACAGCCCCAACGTCCTTGCCTTATGAAAACCACTGAAAGATGGTTGTCAGGCCCCCTTTCCGGCGCTAGGATGCTGTTGGGAGAAATGGAGTTGTGAGAGGGGATGCGAGTTTCTGTCACACCCATTTTCTAGGCTTACTTGAAATACCTGTTCGGGGATGAACAGGCCCGCTTCGGCGGGACGACAACTTAGACCAGGGAGTGGAAAGAATGGCCCTCTTCAGACGTACGTCTGTTGCTTTATTGACAGCACTCGCGGTTCTCATATCCTCGGTGGCGATAGCCGTCACCCCGGTGAGCGCCCAAGCAAACAAGCACTGTACCCAAACGGGATTCCCCGATGTTCCCGCCGAGGCCTTCTACGCCTGCGCCGTGGAGTGGATGACCGAGAATGGGTTCGTCTACGGGTATGACGACGGGACGTTCCGTCCCGATAACTCAGCCACGCGCGGCGAGTTCGCCACCTTCTTCTGGCGCTATCTGGGCTCCAACCAGCCAGCCAATCCTCCAACCTTCCCCGACGTTGCGCCCGATGCTTTCTACGCCGATGCAGTGGCATGGATGACTGAGAATGCCCTCATCTACGGGTTCCCCGATGGAACCTTTGGACCCGAAGAGAACGTTACGCGCGCCCAGCAAGTCACTTTCCTTTGGCGTAGTGCCGGTGAGCCCCCACCCACCTCTCCGGTCAACTACCCCGACACCGACAACGGTGCCTTCTATGCCGACGCCCTCGCCTGGGCCGCGGAGAACGGTCTCGCCTACGGATACCCCGACGGAACTTTCCGTCCCCACGACGATGTAACCCGAGGCGAGCTCGCCACCTTCCTTTCTCGCTTCGACCAGTGGGACTCCGATGACGAGCCGAGCAATGTTGCCCCTTCGCTCGCACCAATCGGCAACTACACCGCAGAAGTCGACGAGCCGATTGAGATCCGGGTCAGCGCCAACGACCCGGACAACGGGCCCGATCCTCTCGATTTCAGTGCAACTGGGCAACCTGGTGGACTCACCATCAACAGCAACACCGGGACGATGTCCGGACGGGTAGGGACCAAAGGTACGTGGAACATCACCGTCACCGTCACCGACGGCGAGGACGAGGCCAGCCGCTCCTTCAACCTCATGGTGAGGGACACCAGCCCGCCCCCGACAACCCAGCCGACACCACCGACCACTCAGCCGACACCGCCACCGACGACACCACAACCACCGACGACCCCGCCAACAACGGTGCCGACACCTACCAATGAACCACCGGTGATCGAGGACGCCACCTTCCCGGTCGCCGAGGATGCCACCATCGGTGCTCCAGTTGGCAATGTCGATGCCAGCGATCCCGATGGAGACACCCTCACCTACACCATCACCAACGGCAACACCAGTGATGCCTTCGCCATCGACAGCGCCACTGACGAGATTACCGTCGCCACGGAACTCGACCACGAGACCACGCCCAGGTACGCCCTCACAATCGAGGTCAGTGACGGAACCGGAGCCGACGATGCGACCATCACCATCGACGTCACCGACGTCAACGAGCCACCCGTCGTCGATCCGATCGATGATGCGACAGTCGACGAGGACGGCGAGATCACGCCGATCGGAGTGTCAGCCAGCGATCCCGACGGCAATGACCTCACCCTCACGGCTACTGGTCTTCCCGATGGGCTCAGCTTCGTCGACAACCCTGACGGCACCGGAGAAATCACCGGGACCCCAACCACACCGGGTGACTCCGAGGTCACTGTCACCGCCGACGACGGCAACCTCGACAGCGAGCCCGTCACCTTCACCATCACCGTGACGAACATAAATGACGATCCGGTACTCGGCGAATCATTGACATTTACCGTGGGTGATGATGCTGCCAATGGCGACGAGGTGGGCACTATTGGGGCGTCCGACGAAGACGGTGATCCTCTCACGTTCCACGTGATGGGTGGCACCGGCTCGACTGTGTTCAGCGTCGATGAGAACGGGCTCATAATCGTCACCGATGCCAGCCAACTCGGTACCGCCCAGTCCTTCGAACTCGAAATCACCGTCAACGACGACAACGGCGGCTCCGATTCAGGAGTTGCCACGATCACCGTCACCGACAATCCGCAACCTCCGGTAGCACAGAACGCCACCTTCTCGATCGCCGAAGATACCGCCGTTGGCTCATCGGTGGGTTCTGTCGATGCAAGTGATCCCGACGGCGACTCCCTGTCATTCGACATCACCTCCGGCAACACCGGTGACGCCTTCGTCATCGACCAGGCCAATGGCGAAATCACCGTTGCTGCCGTCCTCGATTTCGAGACGATACCCAGTTACACGCTTACCGTTGAGGTAGCGGCATCGGGTGATACGGTCGACGCCACGATCACCATCAACATCACCGACGTCAACGAGCCACCCGTCGTCGATCCGATCGATGATGCGACAGTCGACGAGGACGTCGAGATCACGCCGATCGGAGTGTCCGCCAGCGATCCCGACGGCGACGACCTCACCCTCACGGCTACTGGTCTTCCCGATGGGCTCAGCTTCGCCGACAATGGTGACAGCACCGGGACCATCACCGGGACCCCAACCACACCGGGCGACTCCGAGGTCACCGTCACCGCCAACGACGGCACCGTCGACAGCCAGCCAGAGACCTTCACCATCACCGTGACGGACGTGAATGAGCCACCGGTGGCCGAGGACTCCGACTTCGATATCGCTGAGGATGCCACCATCGGCGCTCCAGTTGGCACTGTCGATGCCAGCGATCCCGATGGAGACACCCTCACCTACACCATCACCAACGGCAACACCGGTGACGCCTTCGCCATCGACGAGGCCACTGGCGAGATTACCGTT
>WHTL01000240.1 GCA_009377735.1 Acidimicrobiia bacterium | reverse complement strand
TATCAGCCTTGGGGGACTGAACTTTGGTAGACGTCGCCTAGGAGGACCAGGGCGTAGACCAGGGCTGCCAGGAAGAATCCGGGGATGAGGAGGTGAGGAGCCTGGTAGAGATCGCGACCCAGGTTCTCGAGGAGGAGGCCCCACGAAACGGTGGGTAGCTGGAGCCCGGCACCAACAAAGGAGAGAATTGCCTCCATCGAAATGATGCTGGCTGCGAAGGGTGGCAGGAAGACGAAGAGGGGTCGGAGGCTATTGGGGATGACGTGGCGGAACAGCACACGGGCCTTTGAGGCACCCAGGGCGACGGCCGACTCGACGAATGCGGATTCCCTGGTTTCTATAACGGCGCCACGAACCAGACTCACGACGGGGGGCCAGGAGAAGAATGTGAGGACACCGATTACGAGTAGGACACTGCGGTTGTCGAGGAACCCGAAGAGCAACAGGGCACCGACAATGGCCGGGACCGAGAAAACGATGTCGGTGGCACGGCTGACGATGGTATCGACCCAGCCCCCAAAGAATCCGGAAACGCCTCCGAGGACGATACCGATCGTCGATGCGAGCAAGGTGACCGCCAATCCGATCAAGATGGAGGTGCGGGCACCGAGCATCACCTGGGGGAGGTAGTTGCAGCCCTGCACGTCGAATCCGAAAGGGGCGCTCAGGGTTGGTGCGGCCAGCGACCGCTCGATGAGACATGGCCCGGGGCCGGGAGCAAAGATCGCCATCAGTGATATCAGCACGATGACACCGAGGCTGAACACAACCCTGCGGTCTTCGAGCCCTTTTCCCACAGCGAGCCCCCTTCTCAACGGGCGCACGCTATCCCGCCGCATCCGCTGGCTCCGATTCCCGCGTTAGGATCCCCGATGTGCGTTCGTATCTGTTCAAAACCACCTGGCAGACCATAGTCACGGTCGTCCTCGCCTCGTTTCTGCTGTTCGTGGCCATAAGTTTCCTTCCCGGTGACCCATTGCGGGGTCTCTTCGGATTCCGGCGTCCCGACCCCGATGTGCTCGCCGATCTGCACGCACAGTTCCATATGGACGAGCCTCTCCTCAAGCAGTACTTCCTCTATATGACCGACCTTTTCCGAGGAGATCTGGGTCGGAGTCTGCCCGAGGACCTGGCCGGGACCATCACCTCCGGGCCGCCAATTAGCTCGATCTTGGGCTCCGCCATCCCCACCAGCCTCGTAATCGTGGGCGGTGCCCTGGTGGTCCAGGTCATCCTCGCTCCAATCATCGCCCTCGTCGGCGGGATGAAACCCCATTCCAGGCTGGACCGGAACGTACATGCCTGGGCAACCCTCGCGGTGGCGTTCCCGGTGATCGTTTCGACCTATCTCCTCCAGGCCGTGTTCGGGAGATGGATCCCGATCCTGCCGCCCACTTGGATGTTTGATCAGACTTGGCAGAACTATGTGATTCCGATCGTCGCCCTCGGGGTCAGTTTGGCGGCATATGCCGGTCTCGTGGCCAGGTCCGAAATGCAGGACGTGCTGAAGCGCTCCTACATCAAAATGGCCCGCGCCAGCGGTATCCCTCCATGGAGGGTGGTCGCAATCCATGCCGTGCGTCCCTCGATCGGACCCGTGCTACGTCTCACGGCAGCCAACATCAGCGCCCTTATCACGGGGCTTCTCATAGTGGAGATCACGTACCAGGCACCAGGGTTCGGCAACATGATCTACAACGCCATCAAAACCCAAGATCGGAGCCTCCTCCTCACCAGCCTCCTCATAGTGCTGATCCTGGTGATCCTCGTGAACAGAAGCGCCGACATCATCCACGCCACCATCGACCCCCGCGTGCGGCTCGAGGGTTAACCGAGAACGAGGTCTCCGAACCTTCTTGGGTCCGGGTGGAACCATTCCCGCCAAGACATCGCGCCTCTTCGACACACCGGCCACCACCAGTATCAGGGCTGGAGGCTATCGGCCCAAGGCCCACCTCTGATTCCCCATCCACTTGAATCACGAGGCAGCGGCAGACCTCGGATGCGACCCCACCGAACTCGAGGATCACACCCTGACACGACAGACAGAAGCCGGGTCCCGAAGTTGAGGTCGGACGGCCCCGACCACGCGAGAAGCGCAAGTAGAGGCAGCCGTGGGGGTCTGGGGGCGGAGCCCCCAGAAATAACAGTCCTAACCGAGGACGAGGTCCCCGTTCTCGACACTCACCTTGACGGTGTCACCATCGGCGAAGGTTCCATCCAGGAGGGCTGAGGCGAGAGGGTCGCCCAGATCGGTCTGGATGGCACGCTTCAAGGGACGAGCCCCGTATACCGGATCGAATCCACGCTCGGCGAGGAGGTCGAGGGCTTCCTCGGAGACCACCAGGTCGATCCGTCTCTGGCCCAGGCGGTCCTTGAGCGTCTCCAATTGGATCTCCACGATGTGGCGCAAGTCCTCACGCGAGAGGTGGGAGAAGACGATCATGTCGTCGATCCGATTGATGAACTCGGGTGGGAAATGGTCCCGGACCGCATCGAGCACACGCTGCTCAACGACCTCCTGGGGAAGATCTGGATGGATGTGCACCGATCCGAGGTTGGATGTCATTATCAGCACCGTATTGGTGAAATCGACGGTCCGTCCCTGACCGTCGGTAAGGCGACCGTCGTCGAGTAGCTGAAGGAGGACGTTGAACACGTCGGTGTGTGCCTTTTCCACCTCGTCCAGAAGGATCACCGAATACGGCCTGCGACGCACAGCCTCGGTGAGCTGTCCTCCCTGGTCGTAGCCGACATATCCGGGTGGGGCCCCGATGAGGCGGCTAACTGCGTGGCGCTCCATGTACTCCGACATGTCGATGCGAACCATGGCCCGTTCATCGTCGAAGAGGAACTCGGCGAGCGCCCGCGCCAATTCGGTCTTGCCAACGCCTGTAGGCCCGAGGAAGAGGAATGATCCGATGGGGCGGTTGGGATCGGAAAGACCGGCACGACTCCGTCGCACGGCGTTGGCAACCGAGGAGACAGCGCGGTCCTGTCCCACCACCCGATGATGGAGATGCTCCTCCAGGTGGATCAGCTTCTCGGTCTCACCCTCCATCAGTTTCGACACCGGGACCCCGGTCCAGCGTGCCACGACCTCGGCCACGTCCTCGTCGGTGACCTCCTCGGAGAGCATCCGCACCTCAGCGTGGAGGCCTTCTAACTCATCCTGACGCTCGTTCAGCGTCGTCTCCAGACCGGAAAGGGTGCCATAACGGAGCTCTGCCGCCCGTTGCAGATCGCCCTCCCGCTCTGCTCGCTCCGCCTCGGAACGTGCCTCCTCAATGGCCTGCTTCGTGTCGCGCACTGCGGCGATTGCCTCTTTTTCCTGGTTCCAGCGTGCCATGAGCGCGTCAATGTCCTCATTGAGGTCGGCAAGTTCCCCCTCGATTACCTCCAACCTCTCCCCCGAAACCTCATCCGATTCCTTCTTGAGCGCCTCCCGCTCGATCTCCAGTTGTATCCGGCGCCTGGTGAGTTCGTCGATCTCCTCCGGCATCGAATCGATCTCGATACGGAGTCGGCTGGCAGCCTCGTCTATCAGGTCGATCGCCTTGTCGGGAAGGAACCGGGACGTGATGTAGCGGTCGGACAGCACCGCGGCAGCAACCAAGGCCGAGTCGGTGATGCGGACTCCGTGGTGCACTTCGTAGCGCTCCTTGAGTCCACGAAGGATCCCGATGGTGTCCTCGACCGATGGTGGCTCCACCACCACCGGCTGGAACCGCCGCTCCAAGGCCGCGTCCTTCTCGATGTGCCTGCGGTACTCATCGAGGGTGGTCGCCCCGACCATCCGCAGCTCGCCCCTAGCCAGCATGGGTTTGAGCATGTTGGAGGCGTCCATCGAGCCCTCGGCGGCACCAGCCCCAACGACGGTGTGAAGCTCGTCGATGAAAGTGATGATCTCGCCCTCGGACTGTCGGATTTCGTCGAGTACCGCCTTCAGCCGCTCCTCGAACTCACCGCGGAATTTCGCCCCGGCGACCATCGCCCCCAAATCGAGCGATATCAGCCGTTTCGTCTTGAGACCTTCGGGAACGTCGCCGTCGGCAATCCGGCCGGCCAAGCCTTCCACGATGGCAGTTTTCCCTACACCCGGTTCTCCTATGAGAACAGGGTTGTTCTTGGTTCGTCGGGAGAGGACTTGGATAACCCGTCGGATCTCGTCGTCGCGACCGATGACGGGGTCGACCTTGCCCGACCGGGCCGCGGCGGTCAGGTCTCGTCCGTACTGTTCCAGGGCGGCGATCGTGTCCTCGGGATCGGGTGACGTGATGCGCTGATTCCCCCTCACCTGCTGTAGGGCGTTGAGTGCGGCATCGACGGTGAATCCCTGCTCGACCAGGACCTCCCCCGCGGGAGTTCCTGACTCCGCAAGGGCAATGAGGAGGTGGTCGACCGAAACGTAGTCGTCCTTCATCTGCACTCGGCGGCTCTCTGCACCTTCAAGCACCCGCGCTAGGTCGGGCGTCATCTCGGGACTGGTGCCACCGTACACCTGCGGCAGCCCCGCAAGCACCTTGTCAATGGCCGTCCGCACTGCACCCGGCTCGACATCTGCCGCACTGAGCAGGGGGAGAACCAAACCGTCGGTCTGGGCGAGGAGAGAGCGCAGCAGATGGGAGGGATGGATGCCAGCGTGGTTCCGCGCTTGGGCCTGATCACGTGCGGCGAGGAGTGCCTGTTGTACCTTCGAGGTGAACTTTTCGGGGTTCATTCCGCTCACTACTCCTGAAATATCGCCACCTCACACGCTAATAGATGCCACCCCGATTACCCCACAGCGACGACGGAAGCCTTCTAGGATATGGAAGCACGCCATTTTGGAGGAAGCACATGATTCAGGAGTTCAAAGAGTTCATCAACAAGGGCAACCTTGTCGACCTAGCCGTTGCCTTCGTACTCGGCACCGCATTCGCTGCCCTGGTCGCGGCATTTATCGAGACCATGATCGACCCACTCCTCGGTTACATCACCCCAGGAGACAATTTGGCGAGTTGGGAGGCCGGACCGTTCCTCGTTGGAGCCTTCGTTCTGGCGATAATTGCCTTTCTTGCCATCGCCCTGGTGATCTTCTTCGTGGTGAAGGTACAACCGGATGAACCCTCCCGTGGAAGAGGAAGAGGAGGAAGAGGAGACCTTGGTTCTCCTTCGTGAGATCCGGGACAGCCTCAACCGCTGAGCTGTTGTCTCTGGGGGACTCTTAATAGTGAACTCGCCTCCGTCCCCCAGACCCCCAACGGCTGCCTCTGCCTCACTCTCGCGTGGCTGCGGCCGTCCCACCTCAATACCGCGACTCAGTGACTGTCTGCCGTGGCTGGGTGCTACTCGGGTTCGATGGGATCTCGCCTTGAGGTCTTACCTTGGCGAGGGTTTCGTCGGTGGATTTCTAGTCGCGACATAGGTTTCCCACCTGCCACTACGGCATCTGCACGACCTCTAACGTCTTGGCGTCTGGGATCGTCGCCTTTGGCGGCACGCCCGGTCCCTAAGATCGCTGGCTCCCCCGTGGATGGACGCTTCTCCAAGAGGGGGATCCTGGGTTTGGAATGATGTGTCCCCCAGCTGATGGCGTACTATTTAGGTATCGATCAGGGAGCCGGCATCAGTTTCAAGGAAAAGATCAAAGAGAGCGCTACCGAGTTCGCCGACGACATGGCCGCACCTGCGGTCGATAGCGCCAAGGAAACTGCCAAGAGCACACTCGATGAGATCGTCGACTTTCTGACGACGGAAACCGAGGAGGTGGCTGGGAAGGCTGCGAAGGCGACCAAGAAGCGTCGCAAGCGGATACCGCAGCTCGCCGCCAGTGCCATTCCGGGGGTGGTTCCCAAGAAGAAGGTCCGCCGTGGGCGGATGTGGGGCTTCGTCTGGGGTGCTCTGGTAGTGGCCGCCGTCGTTTATTTCTTCGACAGCGACCAGGGTGAAGAGCGACGCAACCAACTGTTGATTACCCTCAGTATCGAAGACGAGAAGGCGGTGGCGGGACGCCGCGAGTAGCCCACTCCTAGCGGGAAGCCCCTGCCCTGCTACGGGTGTTTGGACCGTTTCCCTTCCGGTGCTGTTTGCCGCCACGGGAAGACTTCGCGGAGCGACCATTGTTGCGGGATCGGGATTGGCTCCGACCGCGATCTCGACGTTTGCCCCTTGTTTGGTTTCGCCCGTTCCGCTGGTTGGGCCCCCGATTT
>WHTL01000355.1 GCA_009377735.1 Acidimicrobiia bacterium | reverse complement strand
CGACCAGCATTCCCGTCATCACCAAAGGAAGGGTCACCAGGAGACGTCCAGATATCAGTGTTCCGATGGGGGCATCACTCCGGGAGATTCCGAAGTCACCCACCACTACACCGTCGATCCAGTCAAGGTATTGGGTTGTGATGGGCCGGTTGGTCCCGAGCTCCTCACGGAGCTCCTCTAGGGCCTCGGGGGTGGCGTTGACCCCCAACATGGTCTGTGCCTGATCCCCGGGAAGGAGGGAAAGGAGAACGAACGCCAGTATGGATGCCACCAGAAGAGACGCCAGGAGGATCCCCAGTCGTCGCAGGAGGTAGAGAGTCACCCTAAGAGGCTGGCTACTCCGACACGGACACGTTGGTCATGTCGAATGACAACGCATAGGCGTTGGTGGGGAATCCGGTGACATCGTCCTTGGACACGATGAGAGAAGGGAGCAGATAGAGCCAGTCTGAGACGGCATCCTCCGATATCTGGGCCGCTACCTGTGCCATCAGCTCGTTGCGTGTCTCCTCGTCGGTGGCAAGATCCGCCTCCTCCAACCATCCCTGTACCTCGGGGTTGTCATAGCCCCAGTAGTAGTCCGGATTCCCATACTGACCCATGTCGCGCGGTTCGACATGGGCGACGATCGACATCTGAAAGTTCTTGTTCGTGAACACCTTGTCCAGCCACTGGGGGAACTCGATGTTGTTCTGCTCCACCTGGATGCCCACCTCGTTGAGCTGGGCGGCGATGAACGGTGCCGCTTGCCGGGCGTAACCGGGTGGGGGCACGTCGAAGGTGATGCTGAGCCGGTCCTCATAGCCGGCTTCGGCGAGCAATGCCCGGGCGGCCTCGGGATCGTAGGGGATGTCGCCGGTGCGGTCCTCATACCAGGGGTCGCCCGGGGGCACCATGGATCCGATCAGGGTCCCGTATCCGGCCCAGGTGGTGTTCACCAATGCTTCCTTGTCGATGGCGTGGCGGACGGCCTGTCGGACCCTGACGTCGTCGAAGGGCTCTGTGGCATTGTTGAAAGAAAGGACCACCTCTCCATTCGTTTCCCCCGTGGTCACCACATAGCTGTCATCCGCCTCGAATGCCTCGAGGAGCTGAGGAGCCTGGACATTGGAGATGAGGTCGAGTTGGTCGGCGAGTAGCTGATTGTTGAGCTGATTGGGGTCAGTCACATAAACGAACTCGACGCCACCAATCTGGGACGGTTGCCCCCAGTAGTCGTCGAAGCGACTCAACACGATGTTGCTGCCCCGATTCCACTCGGAGAAGGTGAACGGGCCGGTCCCGTTTACCGTGGACGCCAGATCGCTCGCACCCTCTTTGAGTATCACACCCACCTGGCTCCCCATGTTGAACAACCAGCTGCTACTCGGTTGGGAGAGCGTCACCACCACCGTGCGGTCGTCGGGCGCCTCCACCGTGTCGACCACCTCCATCATTGAGGCAAACGGGTTGTTGTTCGCCGGGTCCTTGGCCCGCTCGAAGCTCCACTTGACGTCGGACGCCACGAGGGGGGAACCGTCATGAAATGTTGCCTCGACGAGATTGAATGTATAGGTGAGACCGTCAGCGGACACCTCCCAGGACTCGGCGAGGAGGGGTTCGATCTCGGCGGTGTCGACATTGATCTTCACCAGAGTCTCATAGACGTTGTAGAGCAGAACCTGGGGTATCGCCGCCCCGGACTCGGCGGTGAGGTCGAGACTCACCGGCTCCAAGGTCGCCCCTACCCGCACCACGGCGTCTGATGCGCTCCCCCCTCCGGTGCTGGGTGCGCTGGTGGCCGGAGCACTGGTCGCTGGAGCACTGGTAGCCGGAGCACTGGTAGCTGGGGATCCCCCAGCCGTTGTATCCGCGACAGTTGTCGCCCCGCCGTCGGCGGAAGTCGTCGTGGTGTCGCCCCCACCCCCGTCACAAGCCGTTACGAGAACGGTTGACAACACCGCCAACAACACTCCGGTTCGACGCCACACCCTCATGGAGAAATCCTCTCGTTGCAGGTCACCGAAGAATTATCGCAGGTCGCGACGACACTCAACCCATATCGAACACCTGTTCGCTAAGGTGGGTAGCTATGCGTTGGACCACGGACCCCGATCAGCCAACCCTCTTTCAGATGGAACGTACCGTGCCCGGAACCGGAGAGTTCCGTGGTACCACCTTCCACGAGATCGAATCTCGACGCATCATTAACCACCTCAAGAATCCCGGGATGCTCCCCTTTGAGTACACCATCAACCCCTATCGGGGATGCACTCACGCCTGCGTTTATTGCTTCGCACGTCCCACCCACTCCTATCTCGACCTGGATATCGGGACCGATTTCGACTCCCAGATCGTCGTCAAGGTCAACGCACCCGATCTGCTTCGCTATGAGACGGCGCCGGGTCGCTGGGGTGGTCACCATATTGCAATGGGCACCAACACCGACCCCTATCAGCGGCCCGAAGGTCGCTATCGACTGACACGTCAGATCATCGAGGTTCTCGTCGAACGGGGCAATCCCTTCTCCATCCTCACCAAAGGAACCCTGGTGCTCCGTGATCTCGACCTATTGACCCGGGCGGCTCGCAACGGGTCCGTTCGTGTCGACTTCTCCGTAGCAACCGTCGATCCGGAGGTGTGGAGGGCGACCGAACCGGGTACTCCACATCCCGCTCGCCGTCTGGAGGCCGCCGGCAAACTGAACGCGGCCGGGGTGGAGAGCGGTATCCTCATCGCCCCGGTATTACCTGGGATCTCTGAGGACGGCGTTTCGGAGGTATGGCGGGAGGCCGCCTCTGTCGGTGCCGAGGTCGTCGGTACGTCCATGCTTCATCTCAGAGGTGAGCTGAAGGCCCACTACCTGGAGTGGCTGGAGGGCTACCGACCCGACCTCGTAACCTCCTATCGAGATCTGTACCGCAACTCGGCGTACCTGCCGCGCAACCGACGTGGTCGACGCTGGAAGAGCCGGACGGAGACCAAGACACCGTCACAGCTCAACCTCGAACTCTGAGCAGCTCAGCGGATACGGTCTCGTCGCAACAGGGTGCGGATGGCTGAGTTCTTCCAGATGTTCCCCATCTGAGACCATTGACGCTTCTTGTCCACCAGCCGGTGGTTCATCTCGACAGTGGCGTCACTTCCGAAATGGCGTGCTAGTTGGGTGAGCGTGTGGGTCCAGATCTTGTCCTCGAAACGTGAGGTGTAGATCCGGAACGCCGCCTCGTAGAGAGGGTCGGCTGCCCTGAGGAGAATATCGGTCTTAGCAACCGTCGTCTTGGTTTCGTCCGTGTCGGCACTGAAGGTGATGAAGGCGGACCAGGGATGGCCCTCCGGTGTGATATAGGACCAGGAGCGTTCGTCTGCATACATGACACGCACCCCGGTGGTGACCCGCGTCGGGCCCCTTCCCCCACCAACCAGGGCCACCTCACCTGGGGCTATGCCGGCGGCAGGGGCGTAGAACCTGTTGGACGGGTGCCAGAACTCACCGAAGTTCTCCTTCCAGGTGGAGATGATCTCCTCGGGGGTGACCCCGGGGATCTCGACTCGATAGGACTTCTGCCACAACTGTCCGAACCCCTGCAGGGGTCCGCTCGGCCGGCGGCCCTCGACGTTCCCCTTGAATGCCCCCGGTGCAACCTCATCGACGTGGAAGCTCTCGATCGGCTTCGCCCAGTTATCCCGATTTCGTGGCTCTGACATTGGTGTCCTTTCCATTTGGCCACAATATGCCTCTGAGCCCGTTCCGCAACCGTTACGAGGCAAATTGCCCGCTCTTTGTTCTGCGCGGATTTTTGACGCGTTAGAGGCTGTTGCGAAATGCTCGCGATCGCGAGCGCGGACTGTGAGAATGGGGGGTATGGCTAAAGGATATGTTCCCGTGAATCGTGATCAGCCGTTCTTGTTGCCTCCGGATATGAGG
>WHTL01000175.1 GCA_009377735.1 Acidimicrobiia bacterium | reverse complement strand
TACTGGGGCCAGGGAACGAGTGGGCAGCGAACAACGCTCACATAGGCGTCGGTGTGGCCGCTGCCCGCCGCGGTAGTGACTGGAAGGGTTTCCTGGGACGGCTCGCCTATCCCGCGGGCGCATTGGTGGAGGCCGCCGACTTCGATGGTGTGGAGTGCGTTGTGAGCGTCGATGACGAACGGATCTTCTCGGGCTCGGCGCTCACCGTGATGACGATGTTGGGATCGAGCGCAGGGGGAGGCTTTGAGGTCGGCAGTGTTGCAGTAGGGGATCCAATCTCCGAGGTCCTGGTCATCGAGGCTGGAAGTGTGGCCGACCGAGCACGGGCCGGCGCAGCCGTCGCTGCCGGCGAAGAGGCGCAGGGCGTCACCCGGGTTCTGGGAGCCACCATGACCATCGAGTGTGAGGGCGATGTCGAAGGAGAGATCGACGGTGAGTTCCGCACCTGGACGTCACCAATCGACTTCCGAGTGGTGTCGGAGGCGTGGAATCTGATAGTCGGCCGAGAAAGTGACTGATGACGGTCATGGTGACCAACTCGGTGGTGATCGACGCCCGAGCAACCGTGGTTTGGGACCGTCTCGCTGATCTGGGGACACACCCCGAGTGGATGTTCGACGCCAGGGCGATCCACTTCATGTCGCCGCAGACCTCGGGACCGGGCACCGAGATGACGGTGGCCACCGCAATTGGCCCCCTCCGCACCAACGACCTCATCAAGGTAATCGGCTGGGATGAAGGTCGCTCGATGACGGTGCGTCATTCCGGGGTCATAACCGGAGAGGGGACGATGAGGGTTGACTCAGTGGCGGGGGGCACCCGGGTGACGTGGGCCGAGGAGCTCGTCTTCCCCTGGTATCTAGGTGGGCCAGCCACCGCCCTGATCGCCCTCCCCGTGATGAGAAGGGTATGGGCCCACAGCCTGGAGAGGCTGCGTCACCTCATCGAGTCCGACCTAGCTGCCGAGGCACCCTGACCTACCACCAGACCCCCCTTACGTCTCCCATGGTCTGCGAGTCGGGTGTTCGATATGGCCCGACGTCATGACCGACACCGCCAGCAACCTGGCACCCTTGCTGACGTGAGCCACCAAGATATGCTCTGTGCATGCGAATAACCATCAATCTGCCTGAAGCCCTCGGTCAGGCCGCGAAGGAGCGTGCTGCGGCCGAACGACGAACCTTCACCAGTCTCGTTGAAGAGGGGCTTCGTCTGGTGTTAGCACCTCCGGACGCCGCTTCGCCTGTCGACGAACAACCGCTACCTGCGTACGGCGACCCCGACGGGAGGTTTCTGATCGACATCGAGGACCGAGAGGCGCTATATGCTGTCCTCGATGCCGAGGGTCCGCGGTGATCCTTCCCGATGTCAACGTCCTGGTGGATGCGTTCCGCCGGGAGTCCTAGGTAATGCCGTCACCTCACCGTTCGGTCGTGAGCGACAGCTGTGCAGGGGACTCAAGTCGGTGGTCAAACATGTACGTGTTTTACACTGGTACACGTGGAACACAGGAACATCACGCTTCGCCTTCCATCTGACCTGATCAGACGAGCCAAAATGATCGCGGCGGCACGCGACACCTCAATCACCGCCCTGGTTAGAGAGTATCTCAGCTCCATCAATGGAAGTGATGACTATGACGAAGCCTGGGAAGCGGAACGACGACTAATGGAGAAGGGTCTTCCCATGCGTGTCGGCGAGGTCACCTGGACTCGCACCGACACTCATGAGCGTTGAGTCCGAACTCCAATTCGTTGACACCAACGTCCTCTTATACGCCTACGACCGCAAAGCCGAAAGTCGACACCGGCTGGCGATGAATCTGGTAGGCAATCTCGGTGCCAACCGTCGAGGAGCCTGAGCGTCCAAGTGCGTCAGGACTTCTACGTGAACGTCACTCGGAAGATCGCCGAGCCCCTCGACAATGAAACCGCAATAGCCATGGTTCAATCCCTGGCTTGCTAGCCAGCCCACTCGCCCCAACCCGGGGATGTCGTCGCTGCAGCAGAGCTCGCCTCGGTGAACCACCTTTCATTTTGGGACGCCATGATCATCCACAGTGCCCGGTGTCTGAATTGCCGAGTGTTGTGGACGGAGGACCTCAATCACGGCCAGGAAATCACCGGAGTCACGATCCAGAACCCTTTCCTCAGAGAGTCATGCGGCGAGTCGTAGATCCGGGCTGCCTTGACCCAGTCCTAGGAGGCTGGGGTGGAATGCCGTTGTGCAGATCGGCGGCCAGGCGCGCCGCTCGCAAGGACGCACGACGCGACATACGTTCCCATGAGCCTGCCGTTATGGAAACGTGTGTCGGCCGCACCCGTTGCGGTGCTCCTAGGAGGAGGACGCCGCGAGCGGTGATGACTGGTCGTCGAGATGTGGGGCATGTGTTTCACACCAGTCTCCTAGTTCCCCTTGAACTCCGGGGTCCGTTTCTCGATGAAGGCCGCGACACCCTCGCGGGCGTCGGCGGTGCCGAAGGCGGTAGCAAACGCTTCGGCCTCGACGGATAGACCCTCCTGTAGGGGTGCGCCCCAGCCACCGGCGAGGGCTCTCTTGGCGGCGGCGAGTGCCAATGTCGGGCCTTTGGCCCACTCGGCTGCGTCGGCCATGGCCCGATCCAGGACCTCGTTGGCGGGATGCACCCGATCTGCGATGCCTAGGTCGAGTGCCTCGGATGGCTCCACGTGCCGCCCGCTGTACACCAGTTCCTTGGCCGCCTGGAATCCGATGAGACGGGGAAGACGCTGGGTTCCGCCGGCACCGGGGATGATCCCCAGGTTTATCTCGGGTTGTCCTACCCGTGCATCCTCGGCGAGATAACGGAAGTCAGCGCCCATTGCCAGTTCCAAACCCCCGCCCAGGGCAAACCCGTGCACGGCCGCGATGGTAGGCTTCTCCAACGCCTCCAGATCGGCGACGGCGTCGGCCACGCTGGGGGCAAGTTTCCCGTCAGCACCAGCATCGAAGCTTTCCTGAAAACCCTTGATGTCGGCACCGGCCGCGAAATGAGGTCGTCCGGTGACGACGACTGCACGGATGGCGGGATCCCGGCATTCGTTGAACACCGAACTCAGCTCGGCTGCCAGATCCCCTGACAATGCATTGACCGGCGGTCTCTGTAGCTCCACCAGGGCGACGGCCCCTTCGATCGTCTTCTGTACCATGCTCATGGACGTGACCTCCCGGACGCTGCGAGTGCGGATGTTACCGGTCTAATCCGACCCGCGATCAGCATCCCTACCCTACGACTCCCAAAAGCCTTGAGTATCCGTGCTCTCATGAGTGCCTCCCTCTCGATCACCGCCTTCGAGAACATACCATCGCCACTGTCGGCGCACCGACTGTTTCGACGCCGGTGACCCGCTACCCAGCATTTCCATCCGTGCGGGCTGGAGGGGACGTGACCGAAATCCCATTCGACTGTGCTGCCTCTGCAAGACGATCGTCATAGGTGACCATTCCTTCGAGATCGTCACCTAGGTCGAGGGCTGCGGCGAGATGGACGGTGTCGAGGGTACGCAAGAAACGTGGATCGAGACGGGCCGCTTCTTCGAAGGTCGATGTGGTGACCTTCATCAAAGTAATCGAGTCGAGCAATGCCCGAGCTTGCACGGCGCGGTCAGGGGCGGCACGACGTACTGCCCGCAGCAGTTCGGTCCGCGTCAAGTCGCAGGACACGGGGTTGCGGTCGGCCTCTCCCAGCCATGCTCGCAACGATTCCGTCTCGGCCTCAGCCACGACGAGCTTCACAAGCGCCGAGGTGTCGAGGTAGTGTGCCACGGTTAATACCGCTCGGCATCTCTCATAGCAGCCAGCTCATCGGAAAGGTCCGGTCCCCGTTCCGGAGCGGGCAGATCGCGGATGCTGTGTCGTGGGGGACGAGCCTGGCCCGAATCCAACAACCGTTGCAACCGCGATGACGAGATCGCCGTCATTTGAGCTACCGGTCGCCCTCTGTCGGTAATCGTGACCGTTTCCCCGGCGGCGGCATTTGCGACCACGGCGGAGGCATTCTGCTTCAGCGCTCGGATCCCGACCTCGGTCATGTTCTACATTGTAGCACATCGGGGAGGTGCCTGATCATGACCGTCAGCCCATTACCCGGCGAGGGTTGGACGGGACCGAGGGGAGATCCACCATCTCCGGGTGCGCTCCTGCGGCAACCGGGACCAGCTTGATACGGGTATCGACGACCCGAACACCCTCGCCCGGCTCCAGAATCATCACGGGGTTCATGTCCATCTCGGCGATCTCGGGGACTGCCGAGATCATGGTCGACACCCGGCTCAGCGTTTCCTCGAGGGCTTCGATATCGCCACTTGGCTCGTTGCGATAACCTTCGAGGAGTGGGAAACCCTTGATGGAACGCACCATCTCGGCGGTGTCGGCATCGGTGAGCGGATGAATACGGAAGGCCACATCCCCCAACAACTCAACCGTGATGCCACCGAGACCGAACAGCACGAGCGGCCCGAAATTGGGATCCTGGGTCATTCCCACGATCACCTCGTGACCACCATGCACAAACTCCTGCACCAGTACGCCATCGGCACGGTTCACCTTGGAGATGACATCTTCGAAGGCGGCCCGGACCTCGTCCTCACCTTCGATCTCCAGGGCGACTCCACCCACATCAGATTTGTGCAGCGCCTCCGATGAGACGACCTTGAGGACCACCGGTCCCCCGATATCGGCGGCGATCTCCACTGCCTCGTCGGCGTCGGTGGCCACCATTGCCCTGGGCAGCGAGATGCCAAAACAGTCGAGGAGGGCGTCGACGTCCTCCGGTTCCAGCCATCCACCTCCTTCTTCGAGGTCCTCCAGGCCGGCATCGACCACCCGACGGGCCATCACCACATCGATGTCGTCGAATCGACGGATCTTGCCCGGGTCCCGCTGGCGCCATTTCCCGTGGCGGATCGCCCGACCCAGGGCTTCGGCTGCCGCCTCCGGAAACAGAAACGAAGGGATCCTCCGTTTGGGATCACCTTGGTTCAGGAGTCCTGTCTCGCCGTCTGCCTGCATGAAGACCGAGAGCAGAGTCACATCGCCGTCGTAACCGTCCTGAACCTCTCGGAGGGCTCGGGCAACGTCACCCAACCCATCGGAAGTAGTGGGAACATAGATGACCAGAACGGCATCGACTTCTCCCGAGGTGAGGATGTCGGATACCGAGCCGCTGAAACCCTCGGCACTACCCGAGGCAATGAGATCGACGGGGTTTCGGGGTGATGCCTCCGGGGGGAGACGCTTGGCCAGCTTCTCCTGCAGGTCCTCGCTGAACTCGGGGGTTCTCAGACCCTGGGCTGCCAGGGCATCGGTTGCCAGGATGCCGGGCCCGCCGGAGTTGGTCACTATTCCAATCCGGTCCCCGGAGGGGATGGGCTGATGGGCTAACAGGGTGGCAACATCGAAGAGCTCCTCGATGGTGTCGACTCGGATCACACCGGCCTGATGGAAGAGCGCGTCGACCGCCACATCCGAGGAGGCGAGTGCGCCCGTGTGCGACGAGGCCGCCCTGATCCCCGCCTCGGACCGGCCCGACTTCACAGCGGCGATCGGTTTCTTCCTGCCGATGCGGCGGGCGATACGGCTGAATTTGCGAGGGTTGCCGAAGGACTCGAGATAGAGAAGGATGACATCGGTGTTGGGGTCGTCCTCCCAAGCGAGGAGAAGGTCGTTACCTGACACATCGGCCTTGTTCCCCACCGACACGAACTGGGAAATCCCGAGGTTGGCCGTGTTGGCGTAATCGAGGATGGCGATGCCGAGGGCTCCGGACTGTGACGACATCGCCACATTGCCCGCTGGTGGGTAGAAGGGGGCGAATGTCCCGTTGAGATTGACGGCTGGGTCGGTGTTGAGCAAGCCCATGCAGTTTGGCCCGATCATCCGCATGCCAGCACTACGCACCAGATCCAGGAGCTCCCGCTCTCCCTCGTCGTTTCCGATCTCCCCGAAACCGGCGGAGATGACCACCACTCCACGAACGCCTGCCTCGGCACATTCCCGGAGAACGTCAGCAACTAGTGGGGCTGGCACCACGATGAAGGCCAGATCCACCTGGTCGGGGATGTCGAGGACCGAGTCGTAGGCACGCACCGAATTGACCACCCTCGCGTTGGGGTTCACCGGATACAAAGGCCCAGTGAGGTTGGTGGAGAGGAGGTTCGAGAAGAGACGCCCCCCGATGGAGTGGGGGTCGGTGGATGCCCCGATCACGGCAACGGAGCTGGGCACGAAAAGGGGCAGCAACGAAGCGCCAACGGCCCGCTTCTCCCTCTCACCCCAGGCTTCGCGACTGTCCTCGGACTCCTCCACCGGGAAGCTCACCGAGTAGACGCCATCCTCCATGGTGCGCCCCATCTCATAACCCGAATTGCGGAACACCCGCATCATCCGTCGGTTGTCGGCGAGGACGAAGGCGCGGAAGGTGTCGATCCCCCGTTGTCGGGCGAAGTTGGTGAGGAGTTGCAGCAACTCGGTTCCCAGCCCACGGCCCTGCTGTTCATCGATCACATCGAAGGCCACCTCGGCGGAGGTCTCATCGTCGTCGAGCCGGTCGTAGCGGGCCACCGCCACCAACTCCCCACCCTCCACGGCAACCAGGGCCATGCGATCGAAGTAGTCGACGTTGGCGAAGTACTTCAGCTCCGCTTCGCTCAGACTCTCCTTGACCCCGAAGTATCGGAAGTAGCGGCTCTCCTCCCCCATCTTCTCGAAGAACTCGCCCAACGCCCGGGCATCATCGGGCGTGATGGGCCGAACCCGCACGCCCTTCCCATCACGGAGAACCACGTCCATCTCATATTCAGAGGGATATTGAGCCATACCTCGAAGGCTACCGCTGCGCCGCCCCAGCCGCCCAGCCCGTCGCGTTTCTCCCCCCGGAGGGTGAGTCCGGCGAAGCCGGGAGGGGGGCGCAACCTCCCGCGCGAAGCCGGGCCCCGCAACCTCGCAAGCTCGGCACCTCCCCCTCCCCGGGGAGGAAACAGTTCGCAACCTCGCCTGGTTGGGGCGTCTCCTAGTTGCCGTCCTCGCCGGTTTCGGCCCGGTGGAGGAAAGCGGCCATCTGCTGGCGCAACACGTCTTCGAGGGGGCAGAACAGAGTGTTGTCTGGTGGGTTGCAACCCAGTGTCACGGCTGCAGCCGCCAACGCCTCGATATCTGCCTCATGAACACTCCCGTCATCGTCGGAGAACCGATCACTGGCGGGATCCGCCCCGTCGAGATCGTACCCCCGCACCAAGAACGACGCCATCTCCTGACGTAGCACCGTGTTGTCGGGACAGAACCCGTCGTTCACCGGTGGGTTGCACCCAAAAGTGATCCCCGACTCCGCCAGTCGGTTGATGTCGTCCTCGAACACCGAATTGTCATCGTCATCGAAATGGTCGTCAATCGCCACGGGCAGATCCAACGCTCTGGTGAGGAACGCCGCCATCTGGCCACGGGTCACCGAGTCCTCGGGACAGAACAACGAGTTCTCCGGTGGGTTACACCCGATGGTTATACCTTCCGTCGCCAGCCAGATGATGTCCTCAAAGAAGAGATGATCTGAGGGGACATCATCGAACCCGGGATGTGGCTCCGGCTCCGGCACCGTCGTCGGTGGCGGTGCGGTCGTGGTGGTCGAGGTCGGCGTTGTCGTTGACGTGGTTGACGTCGTCGAGGTCGTGGTTGTGGGTGGCTCACTTGACACGGTCACCGTCTCCGTCACCGAGACCAAGGCCGCGTGGGGGTCATCGGTGATGTGGTCCACCGTGTTCACCAGCGCGGTCCCGTCGGTGGCGTCGTCATCCACGGTGCCATCATAGGAGAGGGTCGTAGGATCAACGGATACTTCGATCGACTCGAAACAGAGACTGGTGTCACCGTCGATGACCGTGGACGGGTCGCCGTCATTCAACACCACATGGGCGTCGGTCCCGTCGGCGTTCTCCAATCCGATCGTGGCCGCGAACTCCGACCAGGAGACATCCCCGTTGTCGAGATAATGGAACTCGATCTCGGGGAAC
>WHTL01000286.1 GCA_009377735.1 Acidimicrobiia bacterium | reverse complement strand
ACAACCCGGATTCCGTCGAGTGGCTTGCTCATCTGGGTCTCTGACCCTTGTTCACCGCTTCTCCTATATGGGACCTACGTCACGAGGCTACCGGCCCGTGCGCTGCCCTCTCGACCGGTGGGTATCTACGAGCGACTAGTGGTCTGTCGCCGAAATAGCTACGAGGTCTCGCCGGCCCTAGACGCCGCTTGCTGCGTCCTCGTCCTCGAAGCACCGCCCCGGGTGCGCCTTCGTCCTGCGTCCTTGCGATCGGCGCCGATGCCTCGGCGACACCACGGCATCAATTCAGCGACAGACCACTAGATGAGACCGAGTTCCGCAACGGCGTCGCGCTCCGAAATCAGCTCGGCTGCGGAGGCGTCTATCCGCTCTCTGCTGAAGTCGTCGATTTCGAGACCGTCGACAATCGTCCATTCGCCATCGGTGCAGGTGCAGGGGAACGACGAGATGATGCCCTCCGCGACACCGTAGGCGCCATCGGAGACGACCGCCATCGACGTCCAGTCGTCCGCAGGTGTCCCGAGCAGCCAGTTGCGGGTGTGGTCGACCGCGGCCGACGCCGCCGACGCCGCCGAAGAGGCGCCACGAGCGTCGATGATCGCCGCTCCACGCTGGGCAACGACCGGGATGAATTCGTCGACGACCCAATCGTGATCACCCACGGCCTCGTAGGCGTTGCGTCCCGCTACTTCGCAATGGAAAAGATCTGGATACTGGGTGGACGAGTGATTGCCCCAAATGGTCATCCTGCTGACATCGGATACCCCCACATCCAGCTTCTGGGCGAGCTGGTTCATGGCGCGGTTGTGATCGAGACGGGTCATCGCGGTGAAGTTCTTCGGGTCGAGCCCTTTAGCGTTGGAACAGGCGATGAGGGCGTTCGTGTTGGCGGGATTGCCGACTACAAGAGTCTTGACGTCCTTGCTGGCGGCCGACGCCAGAGCCTTCCCCTGTGTGGTGAAAATGGCCCCATTGGCCTCGAGGAGGTCGGAACGCTCCATGCCAGCCTTGCGGGGCATCGCACCCACCAACAGGGCAACGTCGGCATCACCGAAAGCCACTTCGGCTTCGTCAGTCTTGACCATTCCCCTGAGGAGCGGGAACGCCCCATCCTCCAACTCCATGGCGACACCGTCGAGCGCACCTAGAGCCGGAGTGATCTCCAGCATCTGGAGGATCACAGGTTGATCGGGACCAAGCATCCCACCGGACGCGATTCGAAATAGGAGGCTGTACCCAATCTGGCCGGCGGCTCCCGTAACTGCGACTCTCAAAGGTTCTTTCATCCAACGGAGAGTAACCGGTGAACCACCACCACAAACAACGGTTCTGCTTCTCCCCGGAGGAGGACCGGCGAAGCCGGGGAATCCCAGCACGCGGACGCGGTACGCGTGAAGCCCCCTCTGACTCGCAAGCTCGACACCTCCCTCCGGGAGAGGAAACAGGACCGGGTGAGACTGCATGCGCAAAACGAGTGAAACGATTGCGATGAGCTGTCCACGACCGGTATCACGGCCGGTGGTCCGTGACTAACCTCGACGTTGGTGGTCGGAAATACTCGCGCTCTCCGGGCACAGGAGACCTCCGGACGCGATCACACAGAACCGGAGCACACTCTGTAAACGACGGACAGAAACCGAGTCGCGGAGGTGAGGTCGGACGGCCCCGACCACGCGAGTGGTGAGGGTGAGGCGGCCGTGGGGGTCTGGGGGCGGAGCCCCCAGAGGTAATAGCCCTAGACCAGTCTTTCCACCTCGACGGGTCCCGGCTCTACCACCACTCTGGCCGCCTGGGACGGGTCGGTGGCTTGATGGTCAATTCTGTAATGGGAGCCCCTGGACTCGGTCCGGCGGAGGGCGGCCGCCACCACCTGGATGGCGACGGTGGCTGCATCCCGACCGGCCAAGGTGCGCCGCAGGACCGGCACCAGAGCAGTCAACTCGTTGTGGGCCCGCCACAGGCCGTCACCATCTCGCTCCAAACCGACATGCTCCCACATCAGCTTTCGCAGCTCCTCGAACGCCGGTCCCGGTGTTACCGGAAGATCGCGGCTGTCGACCGGGCAGTAGGCGACATCACCGGGTGTCTCTGCCTCAGCAGCGACCGACCGCGCCACCCTGCGTCCAAACACGATGCCCTCGAGGAGGGCGTTGGAAAGGAGTCGGGTCGAGCCGTGCAACCCCGTGGATGCCGCCTCGCCCACCGCCCAAAGCCCAGGTAGCGAGGTCCGCCCCTCAAGATCTGTGGCTACTCCCCCAATCTGGTAGTGGGCCGCAGCCCCTACAGGAACGAGGTCAGTGCGAGGATCGATTCCGACGGACATCGCGTGGGCGAGAAGTGTGGGGTGGTGGTCCGCCAACTCATGAACGTGACGGGCATCTAGATAGGCACCAGCACCTCGGACGCTCTGACGCCAAATCGCCCTGGCGAGGAGCCCTGGTGGCGCCAGTTCCGCATCGGAGTGGATTCCCGCCATGAAGCGGCGGCCGTGGGCGTCCACGAGGATGGCCCCACGACGTCTAACCCTCTCGCTCACCATTGGCAGCGGATCCTTGGCCACCGTCATAGCCGTCGGATGGAATTGCACGAACTCGAGATCAGCCACCCGAGCACCCGCCCTTATGGCCATGGCGAGTCCGGATCCGTCCGACCCGCGAGGGTTGGTGGTGCGCTGGTAGAGACGGCCGAGGCCCCCGGTGGCAATCACCACCGCTGGGGCCATAACGATTCGCTGTCGGGCCCGACTATCCACGGCCACGACACCCACAACGCGCTCACCGTCGGTAATGAGGTCGATAGCCCGACCGAGGAGCCTCTTGACAGAATCACGGGAGGCCAGGGAGCTGTTGAGCACCCTCATCACCTCGGCACCGGTGGCATCGTTGCCGGTTTCGATCGCCCGGTCGAGACCCTCGATACCCTCCTCCCCGAGCACAGTCTGCTCGCCGTTGTCGGTGACCAGCGACTCGGCCTCGGTCCGTAGCCAATCCACCGCCTCCGGCCCATCACCGGCAATGCGCTCGACTGCCGCAGGATCGGTCAGATCCGACCATCTGTCCTGTTTCGCTCCGTCTGTAAAGGCACTTTTGATGCTTATTCCACCTTGAGCCCACCAGCTCGAACCGGGTAGATCAGTGGTGAGGATCACGGATTCGTCGAGGGTGAGGGCCGCGGTCATCCCGGCCACCCCACCACCAACGATCAGTGGGACATCGACTCTGTGTACGTCAGTCAAGGGGACATTCCAAGCCTAAGTGCTCTCCAGCACGATATGTCTCTCGTGGAACTGTGCGCGTGCCATCATATGGTGATGTCCAATCCCGTACTAACTCGTTCCTTCGACGAGAAGAAGCTACCCCAACAGCCGATAGTCGAACCTACGTCGGGTGTTATGACCACCGAGTCGGTGGGGCGCCACGCTGCACTTCTCTTCGGGATAACCGCCGTGTTCGCCATCGGTGGGTGGGTCGTACTGGAGACCGTCCCCCGCCAGCTGCTCCTGATCGGCATCCTCGTCGGGTTCGGGCTGGTACTTCTCGCCAGCTTCAAACCGAACCTTGCCCCATACGTCGCGGTTCCGTACGCCGTCATTGAGGGTGTCGTCGTCGGTGCCATATCGAGGATGTTCGAGACGGCGTATTCGGGGATCGTCGTTCAGGCACTCCTGGCAACACTCATCACCTTCGCCGTCATGCTCGCCCTCTACATAACTAGGACCATCAGGGTGACCCAGCGGATGCGCTCGGTCATCATCGGAGCCACGGCCGCGATTGCCCTCTTCTATCTGGTCACCATCGGGTTGTCGTTCTTCAATATCGAGATGCCCCTCGTCTGGGACAGTGGCCCGTTGGGCATCCTCTTCAGTGTGGCGGTGTGCGCGCTGGCGGTATTCAACCTCATGCTCGATTTCGACTTCATCGAACGGGGGATCAAGGCCCGAATGCCCTCTCACATGTCCTGGCTTGCCGCCATGGGTCTGCTCGTTACCGTCGTATGGCTTTACCTGGAGATACTCCGCCTCCTGGCGAAGGTGCGTGATTGAGACATCTGGGGGCCTCCGTCCCCCAGAGCCCCAACGGCTGCCTCCGTTCTGTGCGGATCTCTAACCGGAAGTTACGAGGCATCGGGGGGCTGATATCGGTGCTGGTCGGCGTTTTCTCGGTTAGTCTGGAGTTCTGGTGTAGTCACTAAACTCTTGACAGTTGGGTGATGGTAGTGTAGAGTTTAGGCTGTGACTCGGCGTAGCGGTGCGATGCATGTGGCGAGGACTCGTCGTCACTACAAGGACAAGACGTATGAGACGGTTCTGCTGCGTCGCTCCTATCGGGAGGGGGGCAAGGTCAAGAACGAGACCTTGGCGAACCTGTCGCATCTGCCCGGCGAGGTGATCGAGCTGATCCGCCGGTCGCTCAAGGGGGAACGTTTCGTGGCCGCCGTCGACGCCTTCGACATCGACCGTTCCCTCCCCCACGGTCATGTCGCCGCGGTGTGGGCGATGGCGCGCTCGCTTGGGTTGCCGGCGCTGGTGGGCCCTCCGGGACGGCAACGCGACCTGGTGTTGGCGCTGATCGTCTCCAGGGTGGTCCAGCCCGCCTCCAAGCTGGCCACGTCGCGGTCGTGGTCCGACACGACACTTGGTGTCGACCTCGACGTTGGGGGCGCCTCCACCGACGAGGTCTACGCGGCGATGGACTGGCTTGGGGAGCGTCAAGGCGAGATCGAGGCGTCCCTTGCCGACCGTCACCTCTCCCCCGGTGGTCTGGTGCTCTATGACCTCTCCTCGTCCTATGTGGAGGGACGCCATTGCGAACTGGCCGCCCGCGGCTATTCCCGCGACGGCAAGCGGGGCAGAGAACAGATCGAGTACGGGCTGGTCACCGACATCGAGGGCTGGCCGGTCGCCATCGAGGTGTTCGCCGGCAACACCGCCGATCCTGCCGCCTTCGTGGCAGCGGCACACAAGGTAAAGGATCGTTTCTCCCTCGACGACGTGGTCATGGTGGGCGACCGGGGCATGATCACCTCGGCGCGTGTCGACGCTCTCAAACAGGTCGGTGGGTTGGGTTGGGTCACCGCCCTACGCGCCCCACAGATCCGGGCTCTGGCCGCCGATGACGGGCCTGTCCGGGTGTCTGTGTAAGTGGTGTGGTTCCGGTTCATGTGTTTAGGCGACGGGGAGTCGCCCTGGAAAGTAGATGGCGAGCTGGTTGAGGCAGGCCTTCCACCCTTTGGTT
>WHTL01000426.1 GCA_009377735.1 Acidimicrobiia bacterium | reverse complement strand
GTCAGCCCGACGATGACCCCACGGTCGCGGAGGGCACCCAGGGCTTCCAAGACTCTGTGGTCCTCAAGCACTCCGGTCTCGGGCGTAGCCGAATGGATCTGATAGATGTTGAGACGATCCCCGAGAAGCTTCGTCGTCTCGTCGAGCTGACGGTTGAATGCCTCGAGTGAGTGATCCTTTTCCTCGTGGACCCGGGCATCGGTCCGCCATTCCCCAACGTAGGTGTAGCCCCACTTAGACCCGATGACCAAGTCAGGCTGCCGAGACAGCCCCGACCATGAGGCGAGAAACTCCTCCGACCTGCCATAACTTCGGGCGGCGTCGATATAGGTGATCCCCGATCCCACGGCGAACTCGAGCATGGAGTGGAGCTGTGCCTCCAAGCTCTCGGGTGATCGTCGCCCCTCGAGGTCGGTGCCGTGACCAAGATTGAGATATGCCGGTCTTCCCAGAGCGGCGAGACCAAACCCTAGACGGCTCACCTCCGGAAGGGGTCCGAGGTTGGTTGACGGAATCTCGATGTCGGTCATGACGTAATCACAAGAAAGAGACCACCATGGTGAAGATACAGATGAGGAGCATCCCGATGGCGTTCATGAAAAGGTTTCGCCCGAAATCCCTCGCTCTGACGTGAAAGACGATGGCGAGTACGAAGTACAGGATCAGAGCACCGCAGGTGACAACACCGAGCCACGGGATCCAGATGCCGGCTATCAGACCGGCGGCAGCAGCAAGCTTGATCGGTGTCATCACCCACCACAGATTCCGAGGGAAGTTCACATCTTGGAAGCACCGAGCGATAAACCCGACGGGTTTGAAACACAACAACCCATCCCCAAGCTGGATCAGGGCCAGCACCAGGACGGGCCAGACAGGGTCGGGGAGCGACATCACTCCACCCTACCCCTGGGGAGGGCTAGTGGCCTAGGGACGCCGCCACTCCTCGACCTGGCCGAAGTCGGCCTGGAGGCCGGCACCTTCAACCGCATCGATCGCGGCCTCCTCATCGACATCCGACGTATCACCGGACACCCCAACCGCACCGATGATCTCCCCGTCGCGGCGCACCAGGACTCCGCCGGGGACTGGCACCATCCGACCATGCGACGCTGCGCTGAGCGCCGCAACGAAATGGGGGGCGTGGGCGGCCTTTTCGGCTAGGAGGCGTCCGGGCACACCCATACCTAGGGCACCCCATGCCTTACCGATGCAGATATCTATCCGGAGGAACTCCGACCCGTCGGAGCGTTCCACCACGATGGGATGTCCGCCAGTATCGAGAACCGCCACCGTGAGAGCACCGGTCTCATGCTCCTCACCCCAATCCAGCACGCGGTGACTGATCTGGCGGGCGGTTTCAAGACCCAGTGGTGGGGTTCCGGACATGAGCATCTCCTTCTGGCGTCAGATCCTACATAATGTAGTACACGTGTACCCGAGCCGAGAAGGAGCAACGAATGCCCCGACTAGTCGATCTGTCCCAGGACATTTACGAGGGGATGATGGTCTATCCGGGTCATCTCAAAACCGTTACCTTCCAGCATGCCACTCACGAGGAGACCGCGCCCCGGTTCGACAGTGGCTTCTCCTTTCAGACTCTGGGATTCATGCTCAACGACAACGGTCCGACCCATGTCGACTCGTTCTCTCATCTCGACCCTGGCGAAGGTGCCCAGACCATCGACCAGATGCCGCTCGAGCTGTTCTACGGACCCGCCCTGTGTCTCGACGTGTCCATGGTGGCGCCCCGGACCGACATCACCGCCACACATCTCGATGCTGCATTGGAAGCCTCCGCTCTGGACGTGGTCGATGGTGATATGTGCTTCTTCTACACCGCAACGTATGACCGTCATCGTGGCACACCCGAGTATCTGAGCGAGTTCGCAGGACTGGGGGAGTCGGCGGCCGAATGGATAGTCGACCGGGGAATCAAGATATTTGGGGTCGATTCACCGACGCCCGACAACCCCGACTCACGATCCTACCCAGCACACATGATGTGTCGTCGGGAGCACATCACCCACTACGAGAACTTGGTATTGACCGAGGTGGTTGGGCAGCGGTTCACATTCGTCGGCTTCCCACTAAAGGTTTTGGGTGCCCACGGCGGACCCACACGTGCGGTGGCTCTACTCGACTGACTCTCGGGACCGGCCCCACCCTCCTCCGGGTCATTGACCGAGGCGGTTCAGAGACTCGCACGGCTGAACGTCAGGTGCGTGACTCCACTGGACGAGGAGGTGGCCTCGATCTTGTAGTCCTCCTCGAGACCCTCCAGCTCGTCCCAGAGTCGGACGCCTCGACCAAGCAAGATCGGGACCACCGCGATGTGATGTGGTCGACGAGCCGGGCGGCGAGGAAGTCGCGGATCATGGTTGGACCTCCG
>WHTL01000435.1 GCA_009377735.1 Acidimicrobiia bacterium | reverse complement strand
CTCCCACCGGGCTTCACCCAGGTCACCGCCGGGGACCTGCCCGAGTTGGAGGCGGCGATCGGACCGGACACAGCCGCGGTGATGGTCGAGACCACCCAGGGCGAGGGTGGTGTGGTTCCCCTTTCCACCGATTATCTTCGCGGGGTCAGGGACCTCTGCGACGCACAGGACATACTTCTCATCGTCGATGACGTCCAGGCCGGCGTGGGACGGACGGGGACCTGGTTCTCCTGGCAGCAACTCGGGTTCGAACCCGACATAGCCACCACCGCAAAGGCCCTCGCCAACGGGCTCCCCGTCGGGGTGGCCATGGCCCGTGGGGAGGTAGCGACCGCATTTGAATCGGGAGACCACGCCACCACCTTCGGCGGCGGTCCCGTGGTGTGCCGCGCCGCGCTGACCGTCCTCGACGAGATCGAGGAGTATGGGCTGCTCTCGAATGTCGCCGAGCGCTCGGAGCAGTTCCGTGAGGCGTTGGGACACCTCGACGGGGTGGTCAACGTGAGGGGTCGGGGACTCTTGTTGGCGGCAGTCCTCGATGACACCCGGGCTCTGGACGTCGTGGAACGTTCCCTTGAACTGGGTCTCATCGTCAATGCGGTCCGTCCAGACGCGGTCCGGTTCGCCCCACCCCTAAACATCTCCGAGGAGGAGACGGCCCAAGCCGTCTCCGTATTCGAGAAGGCACTGGGTTAGGCGATCTCCCCGGTCTGGAGTGGACCGGTTGGACGCGGGGTCGTCCTATCTCCAGAGTGGTGGCCGCCCACGTAGCGGGGCTGGAACCGCGTGGGCGTTGCATGTCCACCCAGTAGACGAGATAGATCGCTGTCCGCTGCCGCATAGGGGCGATGGATCGGGTGCCGCCGACACAATATGGGGAACGACTCCCGATGACGAAGTGGCAGCAACCCGGTAGCTTGCCTGCTCATGAAGGGCCATCTTTCGCTAGGAGCCGCACATGAGAAGGACCGATTACGAGGCGCTCTCAGCTCGGGAAGGCGCAGCGTTCAAGAAAACAGATCCTCACACCTTGGGAGATCTGATGCGCCGGCTTCGTGCGACACTCGCACGTGAACCCGTACTCACGATTCTTGGTCTGGCGGGTTTGGTGATCGCTGGGCTCTGCCTAGCCATTGTGGCGGTTCGGGGCGCCGTCATCCCACCCGAGGGGAAGATGCTGGATGCGGCAATATTCTCCTTTGGGGTGGGTCTCTTCATTCTCACCACGGCGCTGCTTTTGCCTCTGGCCGGGTTCACACCTCGAGGACGGAGATTGTGGCGTCGACTGTCGTACAGCTTCTTCGTGTTCAGCTTCGTGCTCGAGCCAGTTCAGGCGTTTCGCGGTCTCGATCCTCGCTTTGCCGAGGCGGGCGTCGATCTCGTTCTTGGCATTGTTTGGGGATTGACCGCGGGTCTCGTGGTGGTCCTCGCCGTCATTCTGGGGCTTCGCTTCTTCCGTAAAGATGTGCTCACACATCGGACCCTCCTCCGGACGGCGATTCGCTACGGAATGGTGGCGGTTTGGGTGTCCTTTGGCGTCGGTGTCGTCATGGCCTTCATCGGAGGGCGGGAAATCGGTAACGAGGGCAATCTGATGCTCTCTCATGCGTTGGGTGTCCATGGCATCCAGACGATCCCGCTGGTGGCGCTGCTGCTGGTGTGGGCCGGGTACGGCCCGGGGGCGAGAACGTGGATTCTTGTGGCTGGCGTTGGTTGGTTGATTGCGTGTTTTGCCTCCATGGTCCAGGCCCTGCTGGGTCAGTCGCCACTGCAAATGTCAGTTCTGGGGGTCATGACGGTGGTCGGGCTGTTGACTTGGACGGCCGCAGCGGGACGCGCCGTGGCGGGAGCCTGGGGTCACTACACCACGGCGAGGGGACAGTCTGCCGCAGCATGATTGCACCAAACTAAGTGCCCCGCACCGCAAGTTCGTGGGTGTTTCAACGGCCTGCCTCGCCGAAACACGCGCACATACTTACGCCGGAGAGCACTAAGCAATGAACGAGGGGATCGGTAAAAGGTCAGAAGGTCGCTTGCGCCTCGGCTGCCTTATCCGGTTCCAGCTCTCGTTCGTAGAAGAACATGAGATCCTCCCCTTGCGGTTGGTGAAACCGAAACTCTCGTAGGGGGGTGCGGTCTGCCGTGTCGCTCTCCTCAGTTTCCAGATCGATGCGGTCGGCTCCCCCCCTTTTTTCGTTGCGACCTACTTCTGCCACCCTGCCGAACGTATCCACCGACTCGACT
>WHTL01000256.1 GCA_009377735.1 Acidimicrobiia bacterium | reverse complement strand
GGCGAGAAGCTCGCTGCGATGGGTAGAGAGATTGACGCCGCTGAGCACCTCGTTCTCTCCGTAGGAGAAGGAGACGTCCCGCACCTCGATCACGGTTTCGCCAGGCTCTTCCGCCGGCGCAGCCGCCGTCACCGCGGGATCCACCACGGGCAAACCGACACCCATCCCGGATAGCGATTCCACCAACTCGGCACCGTTCAGGGGTATCTCCGGAATGGTGACGCCGGCACGCTCCAGCTCGAGCCCAACCTCTGACGCCTGTGGGATCCACAGACCCATCTTGTCCCTGACGTGGAGACCCCTCTCCGTGATAAAAGCTCGTGGGGAGAAGGGGCCCGTGACCTCGTGATCCTCGACAAGGAGGACCGTGTCGACCCTGTCGAAGACCTCGTCGACCTCGTGCTCGATCACCACGATAGTGAGGTCGAGTTGCTCACGGATCCGGTCGAGGGTCGCCAGTACGTCGGCTGTTCCGGAAGGGTCCAGATTGGAAGTCGGCTCATCGAGGATCAGCACCGATGGCTCCAGGGCAAGCATCGCCGCCAAGGCAACCCGCTGTTTCTCCCCTCCGGAAAGTTGCAGGGTGGGTCGGTCCCTGAACCCCTCTAGCCCCACCAGGTCGAGGGCCCGATCGATGCCTTTATGGATGTCGGCGGGTTCATAGAGATAGTTCTCCATGGCGAACCCGACCTCTTCTTCGACCGTGAGCGTCACGATCTGGTCCTCGGGGTTCTGGAACAGCATGTTCACCAGTTTGAAGCGCTCCCCGGCCCCGATATCGCGCCGGTTGATCAGCCCGCGCTCGGGATGTCGAATGTCGATCCGACCCTGGTTGCGCCCGTCGAAGTAATCGGGGTAGATACCCACCAGGTTCAGGGCGAGGGTGCTCTTACCCGATCCGCTTCGTCCCAGCACCAGGACGAAGGAGCCAGCTTCGATCTCGAAGGAGACGTCACGCAGGACGGGTGGCCCTTCGGGTTGACCCCCTTCCGGTTTGAACCAGAAGCTGTAGTCGTCGACAACGAGAACGGGGTCCACTAGGAGGCGAGCCCCATCGGATTGGGAGCACCCGCGGGTTGGGGACAACCCACGGATGCTCGCGGCCTCGTCACGCGGCTGGCGCCGCCTCGTCCGCGATTGCAGGCGGCACATCGACCGAGGGAACACCGGCCTTTTCCAGGCCACGACCCAGATACCAGGAGATGACCCCCCAGATGAGGCCTCCGACACCACCGATGGCGATGGAGATCAGGGCCCAGGTGGCACCGTCGGCAAGCTGGAATCCACCTTGTCCGATGAAGGTGGCCCACTGGTTGGCAGCGGCGGTGGCTGCGACGGAAAGGGCGAACAGTGTTCGACCTCCCCGCCAGCGCATCAGGACGATGACGGCGGCGCCGAATACGGCTGGGAACAGACCGTAGAACAACAACACGGGACCGTCGGGGTCGCCGGCAAACCATCTCACCAGAGCGGTGACTCCGGCGGCGAGGAACAGCACCATGATCCGTTTCCTCAGATAGACACCCGAATAGAAGAGGATCCAGGTGGTTCCGTTATAGAAGGCGTAGATGGCAAAGCCCACGGCACCGGTGGCCCACACCGTCCTCTCCAGGAAGCCGAGCGCCCCCACGATTTCGATGGCGGCTTCGATCACCCCCAATAGAACAGCCACCACGATGTCCATCGTGTTTAGCTTGAAGTCCTCCGCAATCCGATACTTGCCCCTAGCCGGGGCGGCATATGTTGACATCCCTTTTTCCTCCTCCTAGTTGTTGTTCGGGGGCGGGGATTGGTGGTGTCGCCAGAGTCGCTCCCTCGAGAATGACAGAGGGAGCGCTGATCACGAGGCGGTCACGCCCCACCTGGGGGCTGATGTGATCGGTCAGGCTCTGGGGCTGGAACCGGGTGCTCACCTCCTAGAAATCGGTGTCATGGCAAGCTAGGATCGGTCGATCCTGTATCATGTAGAATCATTTATAAGTGGCCTACAATCGGTTGTCAATCGATTTTGTGTTTGGGCGCACCGACGGGGAGAGATAGCCGATGAGTTCGGAAACGAGTGGCACCTTCGATATCGACGAGTTCGCCGAGGAGATGGAGAGGGCTCCGGAGAATCTCGAGGTCGGGACCAGAGTCTGGTTCGAGAACCATGTGATAAGGGTTTGGGAAATCCGGCTCGAACCCGGGGAGAGAGGGCCCTTCCACGCCCATACCAAGAACTATTTCTGGACGGTGGTCGAGGGCAGCCGCGGTCTGCAGCGGTTCGACGATGGCACCTACGCCGAACGCGACTACGAGGTGGGTGACACCAAATATCTGGAACACTCCAGTGAGAACGTGATGATCCACGACCTGGAGAACATCGGAGAGAGCACCCTCCGTTTCGTCACCGTCGAGCTGTTGGACTGACGGGTCGAGTTCTAGTGTCGAGTTGGCCCGACGTCGCGGTCGCCGGCGGGTCCATCGGGGGTCTCACCACCGCCATCCTGTTGCGGGATCTGGGATGCGAGGTCGATGTATACGAACGGTCGGCGGCACCCCTCGCCGATCGTGGAGCGGGGATCGTGGTGCTGCCGGTAACCGAGCGATTGCTGGAACTGCACGGGCGGAACGATGATGTGATGTCATTGACTTGGTGGAAGTACGTCGACGCCTCCGGCGAGGTGCTGTCTGCGGACCCAGACAATTTCCGCTTTACCAGTTGGACCACCATCTATCAGGGTCTTCTCGGAATCTTCGGTGATGATCATTACCACCTGGGCTCGGAGTTGGTGGACATCACCCCGGAACCGGGCAGTGTTGAAGCCGCGCTCAGCGGCGATCGGAAGGTATCGGCTGATCTATTGGTATGTGCCGATGGCATCCAATCCACCGCCAGGAACCTCCTCCTCCCGGAAGTGTCGCCCAACTATGCGGGCTACGTTGCGTGGCGGGGTGTCACTTCGGAGGCAGTGCTATCCGAGGAGGCGCGCCGAGACCTCGCCGATTCCCTCATCTATCAGATACTCGACCACTCCCACATCCTGGTTTACGCCATTCCCGGTCCCAACGGATCAACCAGTGTCGGCGAGCGGTCCATCAATTTCGTGTGGTATCGCAACTATCCAGAGGGCGAATCCTTCGACGACATAATGACCGATGTTGACGGGGTGCGTCGCCCGACGACCATGCCACCCGGAAGCATTAGGCAGGAGCACATGGAAAGAATGAGGGATACCGCCTCCCGTGCCCTTGCCCCGACCCTGGCGGAGGTCGTGCTCAAGGCGGACACCACCCTGATCCAAGCCATCTTCGATCTGGAATCGGATCGGATGGTGTTCGACCGAGCATGTCTGCTGGGGGACGCGGCTTTCGCCGTTCGACCACACGTCGCCGCAGGACAGGCGAAAGCCTGTGCAGATGGTTGGGCTCTAGCCGACGCCTTGCAACGAGCGGGCGGTGATGTTGTCGCGGCCCTTGGGTTATGGGAGCAGCCACAGCTCGAGTTGGGACGGGCCGTGGTGGGACGATCCCGCGACATGGGCGAACGGGTGCAGATAAGAGGCGAACTCATCGCGGGCGACCCCACCTGGAAATTCGGTCTCTATGGTCCCCACGACTAGAGCCACCCGTTCTGCGCGTGGAATCTTGCGCTATCCCGTCAAAAATCCGCACAGAACGGGGGTTTCATGGTGGTCCCGGGCGATGGTCATTTTGCGTCCTCAGCCTTCACCACTTCAACCCCATATAATGTAGGATCCCAGGCGATGGAGAGATGGAAGTTATGGCCACGATTTCCCATGGTTCCAGCGTCGTTGAGATTGAGTCGGGTTGGGTTTCGGTGGAACGTACCGGTGAGGGCCCGGATCTTCTCCTCCTCCATTCGCTGCTGACGGATCGGCGTGCCTTCGAACCAATCGTCGAATCCCTCAGCAAGACACGGACCGTCAACCTGATCGACCTGCCCGGATTCGGTGAGACGACTCTGGTCGATCCCACCATCGACGCCCAGTCCGAGGTCATAGGGTCTCTCCTGACAGTCGCGGATTATGACCCGGCGACGACTGCATTGCTGGGGAACGGATGGGGAGCCTTCGTCGCCCTGGGAACCGCCTTGAACTTCGGATCCCTATTCGATCGGCTGCTCCTGGTGGGCTGCGGATCGACTTTTCCCGAGCCAGCAAAGGAGAGTTTCCGTGCCATGATCGGCGCCGTCGAATCCGAGGGCATGACCGGAGTGATCGACACCGCCGTCCGACGGATATTCCCCGAGAGCTATCTCGCCGACCACCCCGGTGTCATAGAAGAGCGAGGTGATGTCCTCCGCGCCACCTCCCCAACAGCATTCGTCGCAGCTTGTCAGGCACTAATCGACATGGACTACACCGATCCAATTGGCGACGTTCTCAACTCCACCCTCGTGGTCGTGGGGGATCAGGATGAGGCGACTCCACCGGCGATGGCCGAGGACCTGGTCGCGGGTATGCCCAATGCAGCACGCGTCGAGATGCGTGGGATCGGTCATGCCCCCCAACTCCAGGACCCGAATCGCTTCTTGGAGACGGTCGGCGGATTCCTGGGTTTGGATGCCACGTGATGGCTGAAATGGTGAATCGTCGTTTGGAGGACCCACCCCTTATCACCGGGCGGGGGCGCTACTTGGACGATATGAGTCCTCCGGGATGTCTCCATGCTGGTTTTGTCCGGAGCCTCTACGCTCACGCCACCGTCGGGACGATCGAAGCGGGGGCAGCTCGGGCCATCGATGGTGTCGTCGGGGTCTACACCGGGACGGATATCGGCTTGGACAGACAAATGCCAAACATGCACCCCGATCCCTCCCGGGAGCCGGGTGTCCAGGGATACCCACTCGCTCCCGAAGAGGCTTGCTATGTGGGTGAGCCGGTAGCGGTCGTTGTCGCCGAGGATCCATATGTCCTCGCCGATGCCCTGTCGGAGGTTTTCGTCGACCACGAGCCGCTCCCGGCGACGATCGACTTGGCACGAGCCCTGGACCCGGATGCGGCACCGGTTCACAGCGGCAGCGAGACCAACCTGGCGACCACCCTGCGGGGGAGTTACGGAGACGTGGATGCTGTCTTTGCGTCGGCGCCGCACACCGCACCGATTGATCTCTATCAGCACCGGGGCGCTGTGGCGTCGATGGAAACCAGGGGAGTGCTGGCTGACTTCACGGACGAACCAACCATGTGGTCGTCGACACAATCACCCCACGGTCTGCAGAATCTGGTATCGGAGTACCTGGGGGTAAGGGATCTACGGGTCGTAACCCCCGATGTTGGAGGTGGGTTCGGACCGAAGGGCTCGGTTTATCCCGAGGAGTATGTGGTTCCGGCACTGGCACGGACTCTTGGACGACCGGTGAAGTGGGTCGAGTCGAGACGAGAGCACTTTCTCACCACCAATCAGCAACGCGACCAGATACATCGACTCGAGGTGGCTTTCGACGATTCGGGTGTGCTGCTGGGGCTGCGTGGTCGGGTCATCCATGACAACGGTGCCTATGTCCCCTATGGCTACCTCCTGCCGCTCACCGGTTTGCGGCTCCTCCCCGGGCCGTACGTGCTACCGGCCATGGATCTGACCATCGACGTCGTCTACACCAATCTCGTCCCCACCAGCCCCATAAGAGGTGCGGCACGACCCAATGCGGTCTTCGCCATCGAGCGGGCGGTGGATGCCATCGCCAGGGGTGTGGGCCTGACGCAGGCAGAGGTGCGGCATCGAAATTACGCACCAGCCGAGGTTGGATACGAGGTGTCGCTCCCGTCTCGCACAGGTGCGCCGATCCGTTACGACGGCGGTGATTATCGACGCACGCTCGACCTCGCGCTCGAGGTGGCCGACTCTTCGGGGTTCGCCCAACGCCGCACCGAGACGGAGAAACGT
>WHTL01000058.1 GCA_009377735.1 Acidimicrobiia bacterium | reverse complement strand
GGTGGCCCGTGGTGTTGAATACATCCCCACCATGGTCGAGAACAACAGTTGGGACATCGAGGTAGCCACCGGCTCATCCCGCTCCCGAACCATCGATGCCATCGAGACCTATGACCCGAATGGTGTGAAGCTGGGACCCTAGCACCCGCCCCAAACATCATTCTGCGCGGATCTTTGACGCGATAGGGCGAGAAAATTCGCACAAAACAACGTGGTGCCACCACGAACCTCATTCTGCGCGGATCTTTGACGCGATAGGGCGAGAAAATCCGCACAAAACGATGGAGTCCTGGGTCCTAGTAGCTGTACCCGGGGTGTTCGTGGGTATTGGGTGGGTCCTGGCGGGCGCGGTACATGAGACCGGCGACGACGCCGACGATGAACCCGGCGACGTGGGCCTCCCAGGCCACATTCGAGCCCTGACCGGCGATAAAGAACTGGCCGACAAACCAGAGCGTCAGGAACAGGAATGCAGGTACCCGGAAGGGGAAGAAGAACAGGGGCGGGATGATCGAAACGACGCGGGCGGTGGGGTGCAGAACGAGGTAGGAACCCATCACCCCGGCGATTGCCCCAGAGGCACCAACGACGGGGATGATGCTCTCCGGTCGGAGCAGGATATGCGCCAGGGACGCCACCACCCCCGCGAGCAGATAGAAAAGGAGATAAGGGGCATGCCCATACGAGTCCTCGATGTTGTTCCCGAATATCCAAAGAATCCACATGTTCGAGAGGAGGTGAAACCAACCGGCATGGAGAAAGATGGAGGTGATCAGGCTGAGGAGGACACTCTTGTCGGGAAAGACCTGATCGGCACCGCCCTCCTCACACACCCCGGTTCTCAACTCATCAGTCGACAGCGGCTCCAGGGTCGTGATCTCACAAGGAATGGTCGCCCGCTCAAAAAGGAACTCGGTGGCACCTGGATCGCTTTGGGGCTGCCACACGATAAAAACACCGATACATACGGCGATCAGCAGCCAATTGACGACAATGGGATGCGTCGTCGGGTTGAGATCACGTATCGGAAGCACCACCGCAACGGTAGCGCCGCGACACCGATTTACTCAGACCTCGGCTATATCAGACCTCCGCGACGACCCTTTCCATCACCTCGTCGGGGATGTCATAATTGGAGTACACGTCCTGGACATCGTCGAGGTCCTCCAGCCATTCAATAAGACGGAGCAGCTTCTTGGCGTTGGATTCGTCCACCGACACCGTCGACACAGGGAGCTGGGTGACGTCTGCCGACTCGACGACCACGTTGGCGGCGGCGTCGAGGGCGGCCTTCACCTCGGTCAGAACCCCCGCCTCGGTGACCACCTCGTGGAGATCATCCCCACTTTCCCGAACATCCTCGGCACCCGCCTCGAGAGCGGCCATCATTACATCGTCCTCGGCACCGCGGGCCAGGATCAGACCCTTCTGGTTGAACAGATAACCCACCGAGCCGGGCTCTCCCAGGCTGGAACCGCTCCGAGTGAAGGTGGAGCGCACATCGGATGCGGCTCGGTTGCGATTGTCGGTCAGGATGTGGACGAAAAGCGCAACCCCTCCAGGTCCATAGCCCTCGTACCAGGCCTCGTCATAGGCGACCCCTTCCAGATCCCCCGTGCCCCGTTTGATGGCCCTGTCAATGTTGTCGTTTGGCATCGAGTTCGACTTCGCCTTGTCGACCGCCGTGGCCAGGGTCGGGTTGAAGTCGACGTCGCCACCGCCATCACGGGCGGCCACCTCGATCTGCTTGGCGAGTTTGGCGAACATCTTCCCCCGGGCCGCGTCCTGACGCCCCTTGCGGTGTTTGATATTCGCCCATTTGGAATGCCCTGCCATTACGTGCTGTCTCCTAAGTAATCATGTCGACGAAGAGGATGTGGACCCTTTGATCAGCGGTGAGTTCGGGATGGAACGCCGTGGCGAGGATGTTGCCCTGTCCCACCATCACCACATGATCGTCGATTTCTGCGAGGACATCCACCCCTGAACCCACCTTATCGATCCATGGGGCACGGATGAACACTGCATCGTAGGGCTCATCAAGACCCTTCACGTCGAGAACAGCCTCGAATGACTCGTTCTGCCGTCCGAAGGCGTTGCGTTCCACCACCACATCGAGGGCGCCCAGCACATGTTGGTCGGAACCGTTCACATCGGTTGCGAGGAAGATGAGCCCCGCACACGTACCAAAAACCGGCAACCCTTCCGAGATTCGCTCCTTTAGGGGGTCGACAAGACCAAATCGATGTGCCAACTTCCCAATCGTGGTCGACTCCCCACCTGGGATCACGAGCCCATCGACATCGGCAAGCTGTTCGGGTGTGCGCACCGTCGTCGTGTCGACGCCGAGCCGACGCAGCATCCGATGATGCTCTCGGAAGTCCCCCTGAAGAGCGAACACCCCGACAGTGGGCACGTTCACCCCACCGTCCGAGTCACCAGCCGCGCTGGGCGAGTCGCTCCGAAGGGTCGAGGCTCTCCATAGCGATACCCGCCATGGCCTTCCCCAGACCATGAGACACCTTCGCCACGACGTTGGCATCCTCCCAGAAGGTGGTCGCCTCGACGATCGCCTTGGCGACCAACGGAGGCTCGGTTGCCTTGAAGATGCCCGAGCCGACAAAGACACCGTCACAGCCCAATGCCATCATGAGGGCGGCGTCGGCAGGAGTGGCGATACCACCGGCAGCGAAATTGACAACGGGCAGGGTGCCCGTCTCGGCGACCTCGGTGATCAACTCGTAGGGCGCTCCCATGTCCCGGGCCGCCGACATGAGCTGCTCCGGCGCCAATCTCTGCAACTCTCCCACCTCGTTGTTCACGGTACGCATATGACGAACCGCCTCGACGATGTTGCCGGTGCCGGCCTCGCCCTTGGTGCGGATCATGGCGGCTCCCTCGCCGATACGGCGTAGGGCCTCGCCAAGGTTGCGGGCACCGCACACGAAGGGGGTGGTGAATGCCCACTTGTCGACATGATGGTCGTCGTCGGCAGGGGTGAGGACCTCGGACTCGTCGATGTAGTCGATGCCAAGAGCCTGGAGGACTCGGGCCTCATAGAAATGCCCGATCCGGCATTTCGCCATCACCGGGATGGACACGGCCTCCTTTATGTCCTCGATCATGGACGGATCCGACATCCGGGCCACGCCCCCGTCCTTGCGAATATCGGCCGGGACCCTCTCCAGGGCCATCACGGCGACCGCTCCGGCGTCTTCTGCTATCGTCGCCTGCTCCGGCGTGACAACGTCCATGATCACGCCTCCTTTGAGCATCTCCGCCAGCCCCCGCTTCACCCTGTCGGTGCCGGTATTGGGTTTCTCATCTGATGTTGTCGGCCGTTCGATACTCATACCACTAATGGTACCCCGATCAGGTGGTACCCGGTTCGAAGGTTTGCAACATCGACTCGTAGAGGGATCGATAGCGATCCACCACTACCTTCCAGTCGAAACGGGCGGCACCGCGTTGCGCCAGGGCACCACGATCGGCGCGCACTGCCGAGTCGTCCAGCAGGGATATCACCTCAGCTGCAAGACGGACAGGGTCACCCACGGGGAAGTAGCTCGCTGCGTCCCGGGCGACCCAACGAAAGGCGGGTAGATCGCTGGCGACCACGGCACAACCGGCGGCCATCGCCTCGGCGACCACGATCCCAAAGCTCTCGCCCCCGGTGTTCGGGGCCACGTACACGGCAGATGCAGCCAACGCCAGCCGCTTGGTCCCCTCAGACACGTGACCCAGATAGCGGACCCCCGCTGGTGGGTTCCCCCGTTGGGCACCCACGACAATCAACTCGGCATCGGGCACCCGCTGTCTGATAATCGACCATGCGTCGAGGAGAACGTCGAGACCCTTTCTCGGGTCGTCACGACCGAGGAATACAACCCGACGCGGATGACGCTCCGTATCGATATTGAAGGAGGCGTGATCGATCCCGTTGGGAACGATCTCGACGTTCCCCCACCGCGGTCGGAGCGCCGACGCCGCCACCGGGCTCACCGCCGTAATGGTGCTACCCCTGAGAAAACCCCCCAGCAGCGGCGAGGCGAGACGATAGACACCGCGCATGGTGGTGGTGGGATCGGCATGGAAGGTGAGAAGCCGAGGAATGCCGAGATTGGTCGCTGCGATCGAGACCATCGGCACGAAAGGCTCGTGGACGTGTATCAGGTCCGATCCTTCCACCGCCTCAGCGATCCGGCCCCGAACCCGGGGACCGAGTGCCAGCTGATTGGATGAGCGGTTGGTCCTTATCGTCACCGTTCGACCGACATCCACCGTCCGCACCGATGACTCCCCCGGTGTCCCAGGACCGATCACCACAGTGCTGACATCGTCTCCATCGAGACGCTTCGCCAACTCGAACACGACAGTTTGCACCCCTCCGGATCTCCCCATGTCATAGGGGCAGATAAGTGCGATCTTCACCCGCTGCTCTCCCGGTCCGACGGCCAGTTCGGTTGTAGCATATGCCATTGGGTGGGTTGGCGTCTGATGAGGCGCTCAAGTTCTTCGGCCACCCGTTGCACCCCCTCCTCGAGGGAACAATCGTCTACGTGGATTTCTGGGGTGAGCACCACCCGATGGCCGTCGCCTTCGAAATAGGTTCCGGCCGCAATCAGGGGGACGCCTTGGCTTTGCGCCAATCGCACCGGCCCTGCGGGCATGGTGGTCTGCTCACCGAAGAAGACGACTTTCGTCCCCCTGCCACTGAGGTCTCGGTCGCATAGAAGCGTGACCACTCTTTTCCTCTTCAGGGCGTCCCGTAGCTTCGGAATCGTCCTTCGACCGGTCAGGACGATCTCAATCCCATATTCGGCTCTCAGAGATGTAAACCATTCCGTGATCAGGGGGTTACCCAGATTCTCGGCGACGGCCACCACCTTGGCGTCGTGCTTCCAAGTGATGGGCGCGGCCAACTCCCAGTTCCCCATATGTGGCAATGCGATGACACAGCCCCTGCCCTGGGCGATTGCGGCTTCGAGGTTCTCGTCGTTTTCCACCACCGTTCCCGCCCGCATCTCATCGAGTCTCTTGGGCCGGAACCACAGCGTCTCAGCCCAATACCGGCCATAGCTCTGGAACATCGCCCGGATCTGGGATCGTGTTGGCTCGCTGCCGAGAACCCGGCGGAGATGACGTCGCGCCATTCGTCGCCGTTCACCATCCAGGGTGCACCACATCGTCCCGATGAATCGCCCCACGGGCACGATGGCTCCCCGGGGGACCGCGCCGACTACACCAAGGGCGAGCCTGAGGATGAGGTAGAGGGCACGATCCTTCACGGCTCGATGGCGTGGTAAGCGACGAAGAAGCGATGGATGGAGGTAACCCAGGTGGCAATGGCCATCACCCACAACATGGGGACCACATAACCCGTGAGGAGGCCGATGGTGAACACGATCACCCGCTCGGCCCGTCCCACGTAGCCGGTCCGCCCGGTGAGACCAACCGATTCGGCTTTCGCCCGAAGATAGGGGGTGAGCATGGCACCACCCAGTGATATCACGATCAAGACCAATGCTGTGGTGTCGCCCATCATGGCTACCGCCAGCCCCGCATAGGTGGCGATCTCACCGGTGCGATCGCTACCTGCGTCGAGAAATGCGCCTCGGGCGGAGACCAAACCGGCGGCTCGGGCCACCGCCCCGTCGAGACCATCGAGGGCCGATCCCAGGATTGCGATCGAGGCTCCAAGCGTAAGACGACCAGAACCGATGACCACCGCACCGATGAGCGTGATGAAGAGGCCGAGGAGCGTCATCACTGTGGGTGTAACGCCAAACCGGTGGAAGAACCGGCCGATAGGTTCCAGAATGCCCCTGATCCTGGGACGCACAATCATGTCGATCACAGAGGGGGACAAGGTAGCAGGACCACCGCATCGGCCCTATCCAGAAAAGCCTGACCGGCCACTCTGCTCTCGACCACTCGATGCAGATGGCCATCGGATGACACTTTAAGATGGAGGTACTTATCGCAGACGTCTATAGCGTCCGCGAAGATAATCAGCCTTTCGAATCCGGCCCCGTCGAGGGGCATCGTCGGTGTGAGGTGCCAATCTAGAAAAGGAGAATCATGCCCGAAGCTGTCCTCCGCATTGGAGAGAAAGAGGTTTCCCTCCCGCTGATGACCGGAAGCGTCGGCGAGACCGCTGTCGATATCTCCAGTCTCCGCGACGAGACAGGTGCCGTCACCCTGGACGATGGCTTCGCCAATACCGCCGAAACTGCCAGCGATCTGACATTTGTCGACGGTGAAGCTGGTGTGCTGATCCACCGGGGATACACAATCGAAGATCTGGCATCTGAAGCCTCCTTTCTCGAGGTTGCCCACTTGCTTCTTTTCGGAGCACTCCCCACGAAGGGCGAACTCGAGAGCTTCGTCGGTTCCATCCAAGAGCATCTTCATGTGGACAGCGCGATCAGAAATGTCTTCTCGGCAGTACCCCAGGACGCCCATCCTATGCAGGTGCTGGGCTCGGCGGTTGCCGCCCTGGGCGGGCACTACGCCGACGACCTCGACCCAAACGATCCAGAGTCGGTGGAGCGGAACAGCTATCGCCTGATTGCCAAGCTACCCATTCTCATTGCCTGGGCCCACCGGGCCCGAGAGGGCCAGGAGATCGTCGACCCCATCCCGGGTGCCGATTACGTCGCCAACTTCTTGGAGATGATGTTCGGGGACGGTGGCCATATCGACGAACAGGAGCAGATCGCTGCGAAGGCCCTGGACAGCCTTCTTCTTCTACACGCCGACCACGGCCAGAACTGCTCCACGTCGGCGGTGCGTCTGGTCGGCTCCAGCGGTGCCAATCTGTATGGCGCCATCACCGGGGGGATCTTTGCGCTCTCGGGCCCACTCCATGGTGGTGCCAACCAGGAAGTGCTGGAAATGCTTGCTTCCATTTCCGAAGATGGCGGCGATGTCGACAAGTACATCAACAGGGCCAAAGACAAGGACGATCCCTTCCGGCTGATGGGATTCGGGCACCGGGTCTACAAGAACTTTGATCCCCGAGCCAATGTGATCCGGACCACCGCCGAAGAGGTGTTGAACCGACTCGGTGTGGACGACCCCCTACTCGACGTCGCCGTCCAACTGCAGAAGCGGGCCCTCGAGGACGACTACTTCGTAGAACGGAAGCTGTTCCCCAACGTGGACTTCTTCTCGGGAATCATCTACCGAGCCCTCGGTTTCCCCGTCGACATGTTCACCACCCTGTTCGCGTTGGGCCGGCTCCCTGGCTGGCTCTCCCAGTTCAAGGAGATGAAAACCGACTCCTCGAACCGCATTTTCCGCCCCCGTCAGATCTACACCGGCGAGCCCAAAAGAGCATGGCTCCCAATGGAAGAGAGGTAGCTGTTACTTCTGGGGGACTCTGACCTCTGGGGGACTCTGACCTCTGGGGGACTCTGACCTCTGGGGGACTCCGCCCCCCAGACCCCCCACGGCTGCCCCAGCCTCACGTCTCGGGTGGTCGGGGCCGTCCGACCTCACCTCCGCGACTCAGTCCCTGTCTGTCGCCACATGGTGATCGTCGGGTTCGGTGTGATGGTGCGTTGAAGTTTCCCATTGCCTCGTGATCGCAATCGCTGAGGAACCACACAACAAGGTTGACCGAGGGCCTCCGGCCTTGATACTCGTCCTGGCCAGGTCTTGAACAGGTTTGATGCAATAGCGATCACGGTTTCACCCGGTCCGAAGAAGTCCGTTGCCTCCGCGACGCGATCTCGTCGCGACCATCGAAAGAATGCTCGGGGAAAGAGCTCAGATTTGTTCGGTGTAGACCGGGTCTGGTTGGGTGCCGTTTATGGCGTCGATGGTGATTAGGGCGCGCACCTCTGGTGGCTCGGCTGCTTCGTAGAGGACCACTGACCAACGGGGGCGAGCGCGCAAGCCGTGGAATCTCACGGCGGCCGAGGCATGACCAACTGGGAAGTCGACCGACCCCACGGCCTCCGCTAGGGCGTCTTCCTGCTGGATTTCGAGGGGCCAGGCAGAACCTAGAAACCAGACACCGACGAGCCCAGCAATCGCTGCGCCAATTGCCAGACCGGGATCCCAGAGTACGGCCGCCACGGCGAGTGCGACCGCGGCGACCAGGAGGATCACGCCAGACGTCCTTCGGCGCAGGGGATCAGGGAAGCGATAATCGGCGAACGGTTCGCCATCGATATCTACGACTTCGCGTTCCTCTTCCTCCGTCACGAGGGGGGTGCCCCCTCGGTCTTGAGACGCTGCAATGCCTCGGTCACAGCTACTCCCCGCTCTTCGCTCTCCTCACCGTAACGTCGGAAGCCCACGGTGTCGGACTCGACATCTTTGTCCCCGACGACCATCACTACCGGGACCTTTGCCGTCATTGCCCGACGGATCTTCTCACCCAGCTTTTCGGTCGAGGAATCCACTTCTACTCGCAGGCCCTCGCCACCGAGACGATCTCGGACTTTGTCGGCGTAGTCGAGGTGACGATCGGCGACGGGGACAATCGTGGCCTGGACCGGGGCCATCCACATGGGGAAAGCCCCCGCGTAGTGCTCCACGAGGATCCCAATGAAACGCTCGATGGAGCCAGCTTTTGCGTGGTGGAGCATCACCGGACGCTCGGTGGTGTTCTCAGAGGTGTTGTACTCGAGATCGAAGCGCTCGGGCAGATAGAAGTCGAGCTGAATGGTGCTGCACTGCCAGCGGCGACCTAGGGCATCGCGAACATGAACGTCGATTTTTGGTCCATAGAAAGCCGCTTCCGCTTCCTGCTCGTCGTATTCGAGGCCACGTTCTTTCAAGGCGTCACGGAGGATTTCCGTGGCATGATCCCAGGTCTCATCCATACCCGTGTCCTTGTCCGGATCCCGCAAGGACAGATCGAACTCGATTTCATCGAATCCAAGGTCGGCGAACCACTCCTGGGTGAAGTCGAGTGCCCGCCCCAGCTCCTCGGGGATCTGCTCGAGTGTGGCGAACGTGTGCGAATCGTCCTGGGTAAACCCCCGGGATCGGAGCAGTCCATGAACCGTCCCGGACAACTCGTAGCGGTATACATTGCCCAACTCGGCAAGACGCATCGGCAGCTCTCGATAAGAGCGGCTGTGACTCGAGTAGATGAGGATGTGAAAAGGGCAGTTCATCGGTTTTACCCGATAAGAGACACCATCATCCAGCTCCATCGCCGGGTAGAGACCGTCGGCGTACCAGTCGATGTGACCCGAGGTCTCCCAGAGACCCTGCTTGGCCAGGTTCGGTGAGAAAACGGGCTCGAATCCATACCGTTCGTGCAGTACCCGGTTGTGATCCTGGATGACCGTGCGAAGTTTCGCACCTTTGGGATGCCACACAGCCAAACCAGGACCCATCTCATTCGGGAAGCTGTAAAGATCGAGTTCGGCGCCAAGACGCCGGTGGTCTCTGAGCTCAGCCTCTTCGAGCCACTCCAGATGCTCTTGGAGTGCCTTCTCCGACTCCCAGGCGGTCCCGTAGATCCTCTGCAACTGCGGATTCTTCTCGTCGCCCCGCCAGTAGGCACCAGACGATCTCATCAGACGCACCGCCTTGAGGCGACCGGTGGAACGGACATGGGGGCCACGACACAAATCGACGAAGTCGAGGTTGCGATACACCGACACCTTGTGGCCATCCACCATCTCGGACTGGTCGACACCCTTGAGGATCTCGGTCTTGAACGGCTGCTCGGAGAAGATCTCCAGCGCTTCACCATGGTCGATGTAGTCGAGTTCGAAGGGCTGGTCCTCGACGATGATCTCTTCCATCCGGGCCTGAATTCGTTCGAGATCGTCGGGTGTGAAGGGACGACCGATATCGAAGTCGTAGTAGAACCCGTTCTCGATGGGTGGGCCAATGGCGAAATCGGCTCCTTCGTAGAGATCGAGTACAGCCTGGGCGAGCACATGTGCCGAAGAGTGGCGCATGACCTCTCGTCCGTCGTCGCTGGTATCCGTGATGATCTCTATCGTCCCGTCACCGGGGAGTGGCCGATCCAAATCGAACAGCACACCATCGTGTCGGACCACGATCGCTGCCTTGGCCAGCCGAGAGCCAATCGCCTCCGCAACCCCGCCACCGGTCGTCCCGTCGGCAAACTCCACCTCGGAGCCGTCGGGGTATGTGAGTGTCATCGTCATTGTGCTGTTTCTCTACTCGCGAATTCGTCAGAGTATCAGTGACGATTGCGACCCAAAGCACTGGCGAGACGGCACCGCACCGAGAACGCGAAATCCCAGGAAAATGAGACCTCCACCCCTATTCTCCGCGGCAGAGAACGAGAACCATCAGGAGAAAACGTGTTGGAAACACTTGTTGCCGTCACCGCTACCTCGGGGCTCTTCGCCCTGGCGCGCGGACGACGAGTCGCACAACCCAATGCCGCACCCTTCGGCGATCTCGTACTAGCGGGTAGGGACGACGATCTGCCCTGTCCCTGGTGTAAGGGCCCCACCGCCGAGCACGACACCCGTTGTCGCTCGTGTGGACGCCGTTTTGGCTAGGTAACCACTAGCTGACGCGGTAGATCATCGACTCAAGGGTCGACTGCACCTCGAATCCGAGGCGCTCGTAGAGTCCCACGGCCGTGTTGTCGGCTTCTGTATAGAGGATGACCTCATCGTCACCGTGCTCGCTCATCCATCGCATGCCCTCCAGGACGAGCATCTTTCCCAGGCCTCGACCCTGATGTGAAGTGGCTACACCGACGACGTGAATCTCCCCCACTCCCTGTGGATACTGTTTCACCCAGCAGGAACCCGCCAACACGTCACCCTCCCATGCCATCCTCAGCCCGTCGGGGTCGAACCACGGTGCCGACATTCGAGCCTCCAAGTCGGACCGTTCCCAGGCGCCGTTCTCCGGGTGACCCTCGAATGCGTCATTGTTGACCCCGAGCCACTCGTAGACATCGGATGTCGGTTCGAACGCCCTGATCTCGATCCCTTTCGGGACTACCAGCTGGGGACCCGGGAGAGATCTGCCCATGATCAGAAGACGACGTTCCTGCGTAAACCTGGTATCGCCGGGCTCTCCGTCCCTGACCCATAGCCGGATCGGCTCGGACTGTGGGATGGTTGCGATCGCTTCGTCGATCACAGCCCGGTAATCCCCTTCGCCCGCAACAACGTCGAGACCGTGGACCCCTTCGGGGGTGGGAGCGAGGATTCCGACGCCACCACCGGACCTCACTACCTGGGCCGTACCTCGCCGGAGAGCCACACGACCTGGATCACCAATCAGCTCGGCGTCACGCTCCTCTTCCAACTGTTCGATCTGGGCCAAAACCTCGGCGTGATCCATATCCACAGTTAAACAGGCCGCAGTGACCCGCATCAATCCCCGCCCAGATAAGCCGTAGTGACCCGTTCGTCTCTCAGTAAGGTATCGCTGTCGGCTTCGAGAACGGTCTCCCCGTTCTCGATTACATAACCACGATCGGCGATTCGCAGGGCCGCTCGCACATTCTGCTCAACCAGTAGGATCGTCGTTCCTGCATCCGCGAGGGCCGCCACCCGGCCCATCACCTCGGAAACTATCACGGGTGCCAACCCCAGTGAGGGCTCGTCGAGCAGCAGGATCTCCGGAGCAGCCATCAGCCCCCTCCCCAATGCGAGCATCTGCTGTTCGCCTCCTGAAAGTGTTCCTGCCATCTGATTCATCCGTGTTGCCAATGCCGGAAAGAGCTCAGTCACCTCATCCAGATCGGCGGACCGCCCCTTGAGACGTCTTCGGTGGTATCGACCCAACAGCAGATTGTCACGGACGGTCAGACCGGGGAACACGTGACGTCCCTCTGGGACCAGGACCACCCCAGCTCCAACCATCGTCTCAGGCTCCAGATCCGTCACATCCCGACCGTCGAGAAGCACTGTGCCCGAGCGCGGACGAACCAAGCCCACCACAGAACGGAGGAGGGTTGTCTTGCCTGCCCCATTGGTGCCGATAATGGCCACGGTCTCGCCCCGATCGAGACTCAGGGAGATATCGCGCAGAGCCACCACAGCCCCGTAACCGGCGGTGAGCTTGTGTACGCTGAGGAACGCCCGATTGCTCATTCCTCGTCCTCTACTCCAAGATATGCGTCGACCACCTGTTGTTCTGACCTGACTGCGGCGGGTGACCCGTCGGCGATGAGACCCCCTTGGTCGAGGACCAGAACCCGATCGGAGATCCTCATTACCTCGTGCATGTCATGCTCCACAAGGACGACGACCATCCCGGAGTCGGCAACCTCGCGGATGATGCCACTCACCACCCTCGATTCGACCCGATTGAGACCGGCCAATGGCTCGTCGAGAAGGATCATCGAGGGATCTGACGCCAAGGCTCTGCCCAGCTCCACCCTTCTCTGCAGCCCGTACGGAAGGGAATCGGCAGGACGCGACCTGTGAGTCGTCAGCCCGAGACGGTCCTGCAAGATCTCGACGAAGATTGTGGTGTCGGCCTCCTCCCTTCGGTGGCGGGGGAGCCGAAGGACGGCATCGAGAACACCCGCCCTCCCCCACCGGTGACGCCCGACCCTGAGGTGGTCGGCGACCGTCATCCCGGCGAAAAGTTCGAGATTCTGGAAGGTACGCGCCAAGCCGAGTTCAGCCATCTGGTAGGGCCGCAACCTCGTCGCATCGACGTCATCGACGTGGACCGAGCCGTCGTCGGGCATGAGGATCCCGAATATGAGGTTGAAGAGGGTGGTCTTTCCTGCGCCGTTCGGCCCGATGATGGCGGTAACAGGATCCGCACCGATCTCGGCAGTGACATTGTCGACAGCGACCACCCCACCAAACCTCTTGGTAATACCGTCCAACATCAGCCTGCTCATGGGTTTCCCGCCGGGGTTCTGATTTTGGTGACATCGAATCGTCGGAAGGCGCCAGTAATCCCATCGCGGCTCAAAACGAGAACAGCGACAAGTGCAATCCCGTACAAGGTCACCTCGTAACTACCGGTGGCGCCAGGAACGAACATCGGCACCACGGTCCTGGTGAGCTCGGTGATGATCACGATCACCAGAGATCCAACGGGCGCACCCAGCATCGATCCCAGGCCTCCAATCGATGCGATGACGAGGAATCGAACAGATGCGAGCAAATCGAATGCCTCGGGAGAGATGTAGTTGACCCAATGAGCGTAAAGACTGCCCGCCACTGCGGCGTAAACAGCCCCGACCGAGAACACGATGACCTTGGATCGAACCAGATCGACACCGGATGACGTCGCCGCAACTTCGCTCTGCCCCATCGCCATCACGGCTCGTCCCTGACGGGAGTCAACAAGATTTCCGGCTAGTACCAGCCCGAGTACCAGGATCGCCCATGTCACGAAGAAGACATTGCGATCATTGTCCAGTATGAGCGGACCCAAAGCCAGATCTGGAATCCCTCCCAGTCCGGCGTTGCCTCCGGTGAGCGCATCCCACGCCCGAACCGTGAAGAAGAAGATGAGTCCAAATGCGAGGGTGGCCATGGCAAGGAAATGACCACGGATACGGAGGACGATGCGACCAACGATCGCAGCCAGGACACCGGCCAAGACCATCCCAGCCAGCATGGCAACCACGGGTGCGACACCGCGCCCGGTCAGGATGGCCGAGGTGTAGGCACCGACGCCGTAGAAGGCAGCATGCCCCAGTGAGATCTGACCACCAAGCCCCATGATGAGGCTGAGTCCGATGGCAGCGAGACCGTGGAGGGCCACCACAACCAGATTCCCCGCTGATAGCAGGGGCACCACTCCACTGAGTGCGAACAGGGCCGGACCCATTACGAGGACGACGAGATAGGTGAGCGCCCTCTTCATACCCGCTTGGCCCCGACGGTACTCACGAGACCCGAGGGTCGGAGGACCAACACCAGAAATAGAACAGCGAAGGCGATGCCTTCGGAAGTCCCGGACGAGATGTAGCCGGCGGCCAGGAACTCGATGGCCCCGAGGAGCAGTCCACCGACAACCGCACCCGGTGCCGAAACCAAACCACCTACCACGGCGGCGGTGAACCCCTTGAGAGCGAGCGGCACACCCATGTCGTACGACGCAGACGTGATGGGGACAAGCACTACACCGGCGGCACCCGCAATGGCAGTGGAGATGGTAAATGCCGCCAACGACATCCGCCCGGGGTGGATTCCCTGAAGCCGAGCCGCCATCGGGTCCATCTCGGTGGCCCGCATCGCCTTCCCAAGTGTGGCGGCACCGAAGAACCACCACAGGAGGGCCGACACCAAGGCGGCGAACCCCAACACCCAGAGACTCTGGCGGCTCATGGCAGCTCCAAGAATATCGATGGGCTCCCCCTCGCTGAAGGGTGGATAGCGACGTGGCGAGGCGCCAAAGACCAGCAGGGCGGCGCCTTCGAGCGCAAAGGTCACACCGATGGTGATGATGATCAGGGTCATCGTGGAGGAGTCCCGAGCCGGAGCGATGGCCACCCGTTCGGTCAGCGCTCCCAAAGCCGCCGCAGCAAGGGTAGCTCCGACAAAGACCAGAGGGAGGCTCCAGCCTGCCGCCATCAGGGTCGAAGCAACCATCGCCCCAACCATCACAAACTCACCCTGGGCGAAGTTCACCACACCGGTGACGTTATAGATCATGACAAAGCCCACCCCGACCATCCCGTAGATGGCGCCCTGGGAGAGACCACCGATCAGATACTGGAGGAGCTCATCCACTAGGAGGCTGGTGTGGAATGTTTGACCGGGATTGATCTCATTTAGGGGCGTCCCTTTCCGCTGGCGTCCTAACGGAGGACCCACTCCCCGTCGACGACCTCCAG
>WHTL01000052.1 GCA_009377735.1 Acidimicrobiia bacterium | reverse complement strand
TTATTTTTCTCGCCCTTCGTTCCCCAGATCGCGCTCCACTCCACGACGCGACAGGGGGACGTTTCTAAGGAACCATTAAGTCCGACTCGACAGTCCCAAGCGATCGTGGTCCGGGCTTGGTACTCATCTCGATCACTCCCTTCCTGAGCGGGAACTGTGAATTGTCATCCAATATTATCCATGCGCGTGCTATGTCGTCAACAGACGACCGCGGAGACGTTGCACTTTTGTGAATGATCCATTCCGCTAGATGACCCTTACTCGCATTTGGTAGGAGTAGGATCTGATCGAGAGGTGAACGGTTAGCGATAGGAGGTCTCGCAATGGTTGAGGACATCGGTCGTCATTGGTGGCTCTTTTTGGTTCGCGGGCTTATTGCCATCGGCTTCGGCATTGCTGCGATGGTGTGGCCGGGGATCACATTGCTGGCGTTGGTAGTCGTGTTTGGTGCATACACGCTCGCCGATGGGGTGCTCGACTTGTTGCTGGCTGTCGGACTGCGTGGCCGAGGAGAGGGTGACCTCAGCGGCGGCTCCCGGATCTGGCTGGGGATTCTCGGTCTACTCGGCATCGGAGCCGGGTTGATCACCTTCTTCTGGCCAGGCATCACCGCCGTCGTTCTCCTCTGGATCATCGCGTGGTGGGCCATCGTGAGGGGCGTGTTGGAGTTGCTCGCGTCGTGGCGTCACCGCAAGGTGCTGACCAACGAATGGGCGTGGGTACTCAACGGACTCCTCTCCATTGCCCTCGGTATCGTGCTCATCGCCCAGCCAGGCACTGGTGCGCTGGCATTGGTGCTCTGGGTGGGTATCTTCGCCATCGCCTGGGGAATCTCGCTCTGCATCCTGGGGTTCCGGGTCAGGGGCGGTGCCGGCACCGAGGAGCCGGCCACGGCCGTGTAAAAGGTCTGTCTCTTCTGGGGGACGCCGTCCCCCAGACCCCCAACGGCTGCCTCGTGTTTCTCTTTTAGCGCCGTCGGGGCCGTCCTCCCTCAACCCTCGCGACCCGGCTCCTGTCTGTCGTGGCGGGGTGACCATCGGGTTCAATGTGGCTGCCAACTGATGTCTCACCTTGCCGCGGATTGGCTAGTGGAGAACTTACGGGGGCTGAGGTTTCCCACCGACCACCACGGCATCTGCACAACTTCTCACACCCGGCCTGTGACGACGCTGACCAACTCTCCCCCCACTTCGTGGGGGAAGGTTCGGGTTGTTCCGCCGAGCCCGTCGTGTCCGTTCCAGTTAGTGTGGTGCCGCAGGTCCGCGGTGCATTTTGTGTCTATCTGAGGAGTCGAAACGGAATGAAGGTCGGGATCGTTGCGGAGATCAAGAAGAACGAGCGACGTGTGGCGCTCACCCCTACCGGAGCTCACGAATTAGTGGATCACGGGCACGAGGTGGTAATCGAGTCAGGCGCTGGCGACGGCTCTGGCTTCGACGACGCCCTCTACGGGGATGCCGGCGCCCGAATAGCCGAGAGCGCGGCAGAGGTCTTCGCCGAGGTGGACATGTTGGTTCATGTCAAGGAGCCACAACCAGACGAGATCGCCCTCCTCAAAGAAGATCAGATCCTTTTCACCTACCTCCATCTGGCGGCGTATCCCGAAGTGGCATCTGGTCTCCAGAACTCAGGTGTTACTGCTCTGGCATATGAAACGGTCCAAATGCCCGATGGCTTTCTCCCACTCTTGGCACCGATGAGCCGAATCGCCGGGAAACTATCGGTCCAGGCCGGTGCCCATCATCTCGAAGCACCCCAAGGCGGTAAGGGTGTACTCCTCGGTGGCGACCCTGGTGTCGCCGCAGGCAAGGTCACCATCATCGGAGCTGGCGCGGCAGGCACCAACGCCCTCGACATGGCTGTCGGCTTGGGCGCCAGGGTCACCGTCCTTGACCTCAACCTGGGTCGTCTGCTCGAGATCGATGAGCTCTTTGGAGGTCGGGTCAACACCGTGGCCTCGTCGAAAGCCGCTGTCCGGGAATGGTCGACTTGGGCCGATCTCGTTGTTGGTGCCGTTCTCGTCCCCGGGGCCCACGCTCCCCGTCTCTTGACCGAAGAGGACGTTATGGCCCTGGAAAAGGGCAGTGTCCTCGTCGATATCGCCATCGACCAGGGCGGTTGCTTTGCCACCTCTCAGGAAACAACCCACGACGACCCCACCTTCGTGAAACACGATGTCGTCCATTTCTGTGTTGGGAATATCCCAGGGGCAGTGCCCCGAACATCAACTCTCGCCCTGGAGAACGCCACACTCCCCTATGTGGTGGACATGGCCGACAACGGGGTCGACGGTGCCATCGAGAAAAGACCCGAGCTGGCCCCCGGCCTCAACGTCCGCACGGGCGAGATCGTCAACGAGGTAGTGCGAGAAAGCTTGGAGGGGCCGCAGACCTTTTAGATGAGATCGGCCTCGCGGATGCCGAAGCTGGGGTGGCGGAGACGGCACAGAGCCAACTTCTCAAGCTGACGGATCCGCTCCCTGGTGAGGTTGAACTCGTCTCCGATCTCCTCCAGGGTACGGGGCACACCGTCATAGAAGCCATAACGAAGGGCGAGAATCCGACCCTCACGGTCGGGCAGGCACTCGATAGAGCCACGCAGCGAATTGGCGACGTCCATCTCTTCTGTGAGTTGGATGGGGTCGGCGGCATCCTCGTCCTCGATGAAGTCACCGAGCTGGGCACCATCCTCCCCGATGGGCTGTTCCAGGGAGACGGTGTCGGCGACACCGAGAGCCAAGTCGACCTTGTCGACAGTGACACCGGCCTCTTCGGCGATCTCGTCGGGGCGAGGGTCGCGACCGAGTTCGGCCTTGAGAGACGACTGGGCGGCACGCACCGCGGCCAACGTGTCGTGGAGATGGACGGGGATCCGCACGGTACGGGATTTGTCGGCAATAGCCCGGGTGATGGCCTGACGGATCCACCAAGTGGCGTAGGTGGAGAACTTGAATCCCTTACGCCAGTCGAACTTCTCAACGGCGCGGATGAGGCCGAGGTTCCCTTCCTGGACCAGGTCGAGGAAATCGATACCGGAGGTGTTGGCGTAGCGACGGGCATTGGCCACGACTAGCCGTAGGTTGGCAGTGAGAAAGGCGTCCTTGGCAGCCGCGCCCTTGCGCATCTGACGCTTGAGTTCGAGCTCCTGCTTCTTTCCCTTGTAGTCGCCCTCTTCCAGACGCGTCACAGCCTCCTCGCCACTCTCGATCTTCTGGGCGAGCTCGACCTCTTGTTCCGCGGTGAGGAGGTCGTACTCCCCAATGGCGGTGAGATACTGGCTGACCAAGTCTGTGGTGAGGCGACCACGCTCATCTGTCAGCTTGTTCTGCAACCTCTCTCGCTGTGCCTTTTCGGTCTTGGTCGTCTTGGCACGAGCTTCGGCAGCACTCATCGGATATTCAGCCTCCGGCTTGATAGGTGTGTAGGAAAGGGCGGTTCATATAACTGATGGCGGCACCCGCCGTTCGACAGTCCCAACTTGGCAGTCTCTGAGTCGTGATTGGGTCGTACGAATACTCCCTGCCTCCGGACCCAATATGCCAGACAGAACCCCTCTTGTGAACCCCCAATCGAGGATTTCTTTCCAGATCGTTCCAGAAGGGTTGGGTCTCCGTTTACCCCACGTACGCTTCAACGCTCCCCCACGTCCGGATATTCCCGGTCTCGACCTGCTCAAACCATGGTGCCGATGAGTGCGCAATCGAGACCCGACCGCTACGGTCGTCGAGCATGGAACCAACCGAACTCGCAACCACACTCGCACCTACCGGCCCGCTCCGTGCATCGATCAATCTCGGAAATCCGGTGCTCGCCCAGGGCACCGAGGAACGGCCGACAGGCGTCACCGTAGATCTCGCCACGGAATTGGCTCGGCGGCTCGATGTGCCGGTCGAATTCCTTTGCTTTGACGCAGCCCGCAAGTCATTCGCTGCAATGAGCGAGGGTCGAGCCGATGTCTGTTTCCTCGCCATCGACCCGGAGCGCGAGACCCAAGTGGCGTTCACGGCTCCCTACGTCGTGATCGAGGGTGTGTACGTCGTCTCGTCCGAATCACCGATTCGGTCGAAGACCGACGTGGATCGGCCCGGCGTACGTGTCGGTGTCAAACGGGGCTCGGCTTACGACCTCCACCTGACCCGGACCCTCGAATCGGCCGAGATCGTGCGTGGGGACGACGGAGTCACGGTCTTTGACGACCAAGACCTGGACGCGGGTGCAGGGATCCGCCAAGCCATCTTGGACTATGCCGCGACCCGTGGCGACCGGCGCGTCCTGGACGAGGCATTCATGCAGATCCGACAGGCGGTGGGCATACCCGTGGAGCGATCGGAGGAGGCCGTTGCCTGGATGAGAGGTTTTGTGGAGGAATGCCGCGCCAGTGGGTTTGTTGTCGCTTCTCTCGTGGCTGCGGGACTCGACGAGGCTCTCGTAGCTCCATAGACCACTGGGTAGCGGATATGGGTGGCCCTCTCGACTTACGGGGTGCGTACTAGTGGTGCATCCCTGGCCCTCGCTAGTGGTGTGTCCTCGAAATAGCTACGCAGTCTCGCCGGGCCTAGACGCCGCTTGCTGCGTCCTCGTCCTAGACGCACCGCATTGGGTGCGCCTTCGTCCTGCGTCCTTGCCATCGACGCCGATGCCTCGGCGACACCGCGGCATCAATTCAAGGACACACCACTAATGGTGGCAATCGAGCTCGATCATCCTCTGGTGATTGGATCGGGTGTCGGCGGACTCAGCACGGCACTGGAACTCCCCGAGGCAACGGTCCTCTCCCAAGGGCTGGGATCGACGGATCTCGCTCAGGGCGGGATAGCCGCCGCGGTGGGTCCCGACGACACCCCCCGGCTCCACGCCCATGACACGCTGGAGGTAGGGAAGGGCCTCTCGGTCACCTCGGTGGTCGAGATCCTCTGCGAGGGAGGGCCGGAGGCGATCACGAGATTGACCGAACTCGGAGCACGTTTCGGGAGACGTTCCGACGGAACACTGCAGCTCGGGTTGGAGGCCGGCCACCGTCGCCGACGGATCGTCACCGCCAACGGAGATGGCATCGGAAGGGAAGTGTCACGGACTCTGCAGGATGCGGTCCGGGCGCATGATTCGATCCATCTATTGGACGGGTGGACGGTCCTGGATCTGCTCACCCACAACGCCACTGTGACCGGCGTGGTTGCGGCCGACCCCCGGGGCAGTCGACACCTGATCGTGGCAAGGGGTGTCGTTCTGGCAAGCGGTGGTCTGGGCCACCTCTACTCCCACACCACCAACCCGCCGCACGTGGACGGCTCGGGTATCGCCATGGCGGCGAGGGCAGGGGCCAAGGTCTCCCACCTCGAGTTCGTCCAGTTTCATCCCACCGCACTCGACATCGGCCGTGATCCCATGCCCCTCGTCACCGAGGCACTCCGTGGGGAGGGGGCATTGCTGGTGGATGACGCCGGCTCCCGCTTCATGGTCGATGCGCACCCGGACACTGAGCTGGCACCCCGCGACCATCTATCCCGTGCTGTTTGGAAGCAACTTCGGGACGGACGAAAGGTCTATCTCGATGCGCGCCACATCCCCGATGTTGGTGGGCGCTTTCCCACCGTTACCTCCCACGCCACCTCCGCCGGTCTCCACCCGGGTCGTGACCTCCTGCCCGTCAGCCCCGCCGCCCACTACCTGATGGGCGGGATCAGCGTCGACGACAAGGGTCGCACCTCCCTCCACAATCTGTGGGCAGTGGGTGAGGCCGCCAACACCGGGGTGCATGGCGCCAACCGTCTCGCCTCCAACTCCCTCCTCGAAGGACTCGTCTTCGCCGCCAGGGTGAGCCGCGACGTGATGGGCCATGCCACCAAGCCCAGCACCACGGGCACCGCCCCCGAAGCTGCCTTCATTGCCGATCTCGAGGACGATTCGGCGATCGAAGATCTCCGTTCCGTCATGTGGGAGGAGGTGGGTGTGGTCCGTACCGCGTCGAGTCTGCAACGGGCGACGACCCGAATCGAGGAACTCCGTGCGGAACTGGCGAATACGATCCCAGGAAGGACCGCCGTCGACCTGGTAACTCGGATCGTCACTGCCGCCTGGGCACGAACCGAATCCCGCGGAAGCCACTACCGGGCCGACTTTCCACAAACCGGGTCCGACGAATGAGCTCCCATCTCGAGGATGTGGTTCGTCGTGCCCTTGCCGAAGACCTCGGCTCCGCTGGTGATATCACAACCATGGCAACCGTGGGAGAAGACAAGATGGCCCGGGCTCGACTCGTCAGTCGAGCCGAGGGCACCCTGGCGGGTCTGGAGACTGTGAAGTGGGTCTTCGCTTTGCTCGACGACGAGATCGAGTGCGGTCTAATCGTTGCCGATGGTGACCGGGTAGGTTCCGGTGCCGTTCTCGCCGAAATCTCCGGTCCGGCGAGAGGGATCCTCACCGGAGAGCGCACCGCCCTCAACCTTCTGGGTCACCTCTCCGGTATCGCCACCGCCACAGCCGATCTGGTGGGTCGGGTGGAAGGAACCGGCGCCCGTATCCTGGACACCCGCAAGACCACCCCGAATCTCCGGGCTCTCGAGAAGCATGCTGTGCGGATGGGTGGTGGGGTAAACCATCGTTTTGGTCTCTTCGACGCGGTGTTGGTCAAAGACAACCACATCGCGGCATCGGGTGGGCTCACCGCCGCCCTTCGAGGGGTGAGGGACCGAGTGGGCCACACGGTCAGAGTCGAGGTCGAGGTCGACACACTGGACCAGTTGGACGAGCTACTGACGCTCGATGCGGACGCCGTCCTCCTCGACAACATGGACCCCGACACACTCTCCAGGGCGATAAAGCTGATAGACGGACGGCTCATCACCGAGGCATCTGGCAACATCACCGCCGACACCGTCCGCCAAATCTCCGAAACCGGCGTCGACTACATATCGTCCGGCTGGATCACCCACTCCGCTCCCGCCCTAGACGTAACCCTGGAAATAGAGGACTGAGGGATCACCAGAGGGACAATGTGAACCCAGGGTGGAGGACACGGCGTTCTCAGGGCGCAGATGGTCGCGAGACGATGTCCTCAACCCAGGGTCGAGATAGCTGCTTGTTCTGCGGGCGGAGATTTACGAGAGGCGATGTCCTCCACCCTGGGTTCAGGTAGTTGCTGTGTGGGGTCTGGGGGGCAGAGCCCCCCAGACATCACAGATCCGGGTCCCAGTGCTGGGCGGCTAGGAGGATACGGTCGAAGAATGCCCTTATCTGGGTGGCACGTGCCTGGCCGACACCATCCACTGCCTCTAGGTCTTCTGGGCTGGCCTCGAGGAGCCGGTCGAACGTCCTGAATTGGCGGATCAACCCATCCCGCACTGCCTCGGGCAGTCGTGACACCTTGGACAGGAGCCGATGACCTCGGGACTCGGTGCCCCCGTCGATTTCACCGAAACCGACGACATCCGCCACGCGGTCGACATCCGCGAGGTCGGCGTCGGACATACCAGTGAGACCGTTTACGGCCTTCTTGATGGTGGCATCCCGTGCCGGTCGGATGTGGTCACGGAGTGTGAGGTCGCGGAGGTTCTCCACCCCCCGTAGGAGATCGGCGAGCTGCACCCAAACGAGACGACCCTCCTCCCCCAGGGTTATGGTCTGCCGCTCTATCGCGCGTCCCACACGCCTTACCAACTCTGCTCGTTGCAACACGGTGACGACACTGCGGAAGTCGGCCAGACCGCTCACCTCAAGCACATCCAGCCGAGTCTCGGCCGTGTCGAGCCGACGGCGGAGCCGGTCGAGGGTCTGAAGATCCTGGTTCACTCGGGCGGCAACCTCGGTGGGCCGGGCCAGTGCCACCTTCTCACCGTCGTAGAAGAGGGTGGCGACGCTACGTGCCTCGGAGACAGACACAACGGGTTTCGCGGTCTCCACCGCCATCCTCTCTGCGGTGCGGTGCCGGGCCCCGGTCTCATCTGTGGGGATGCTGCCACCGGGGATGAAATGGACGTTGGCCGCCAAGATCATATCCCAGTCGTCGTCGAGCACAATCCCGCCGTCCATCTTCGCCAACTCGGCGAGACGGGCCGGAGTGAAACTACAGGAATCGAGAGCGAACCCACCGGAGCTCGCCTGCTTCACCTGCTGGGACGACCCCAGAACCATAAGCGCTCCCTTCTCCTGTTGCAGGATTCGCTCCAATGCGTCACGCATAGGTGTGCCTGGGGCGAGACGCTCCAATATCTCCAGGATGGGTCGTGGTTCACCGGTCACTGACGTCAGACTAGTGGTCTGTCGCCTTGAATAACTCAAACGGTCAGACCCGAGCGGTTCATGGCGTCAATCAGACGGAGTCTGCTTCCCTGCTCCGCCGCGATAGAGGTACCGATCCCCACCCTTTTCGCCTCCTCGCGTCTTCGCAGGTCGAGGGGTACCGCCCTCACCTCTGCCGCAAGACCGATCTCACCCCAGGCCGCCAACGATCCAAGCGGTCGGTTCAGTGTCGATGACGCTATAGCCAACGCCACCGGGAGGTCGCATCCCGGTTCCACCAGACGCCAACCTCCAACCACATTGACATAGACCTCCTTGTTGGACACGTCGATCGAGCAGTGTCGGGTGAGGACGGCGAGGATCTGATGGATCCGCGACGCTTCGACACCACGGACGGAGCGCCGAGGCGGAGTGTGGGGCGACTCTGTCACTAGGGCCTGGATCTCGACCATCACAGAGCGAGCGCCCTCCACTGCCGGAAAGGCGATCGTGCCCGGGACATCCATGTCCCATTCGGCGAGGAATGCCTTGGACGGGTCCAAGACCTCCACCAGACCGGTGTGCTGCATATCGAACATACCGACGACGTGGGTGGCCCCAAATCGGTTCTTGAAGCTCCGTAGCGCCCTCAGACCACGATCGGGGTCACCCTCGAGGGAAAGCACCACATCGACGATGTGTTCCAGCGCTTTCGGCCCGGCGAGTCCACCGTCCTTGGTTACATGACCCACGAGTATCACCGCCGTCCCTGTGGTCTTGGCGACCCGCACCAACCGGGCGGCACACTCCCTGATCTGGGACATTCCCCCGGTGACACCCCCGATATCGGGCACCGACAATGTTTGGATCGAATCGACCACGACAACATCGGGCTGGTTTTTGGCAACCACCGATACCACCTGGTCGACATCGGCACTAGTGAGCAGATCAATCTCTGCTGTCCCCAGTCCGAGACGTTCCGCCCGCAGCCCAACCTGTTGGGGGGATTCCTCCGACCCTGCGAGTAGAACCCCAGCACCACTGGATGCGAGCGACCCCATCGCCTGGAGCGTCAGGGTGGACTTGCCCACACCCGGCTCCCCACCGAGGAGGACGACAGAACCTGATACCAAACCCCCGCCGAGAACACGATCGAACTCGTTGATCCCGGTCTCGAGACGCTGCCTGCCATTCCCTGCCCTCGCCGCGGCCAGCGGTACCGGAGGTGCGGTTATGCTAGCGGTTGGTGTGTCGACTATTTCCTGCAGTGGCTCCGTGGAGTCGCACTGTGGGCAGAAGCCCATCCACTTGGAACCGGCATAACCACAATGCTCACAATGAAATCGGATGCTCACAAAAACCCATCTTCATATAGGGACTTCTCATCAGGGATCATAGAAAGAGGCTCTGACAGACTGTGAGAAGTGGACTTGACTCCGCATAGAAGACCACAATCCCCTAAGTTATCCCCAGCGCGCGAAAACATAGTCAACAGAACGTAACGAACTCAGCCACGTTGGGAGAGGAGAACCGTGTCAACACGCACATGCCCAAACTGCGGTTCCGGCGTCGAGTCCGACGAGGAATTCTGCCCAACGTGCGGCGAGTTCGTCGGCACCGAGGAAACCACAACCGAACCTACACCGGAGCGGTTCGAGCTAGGAACCCAACCACCCGCCGAGAGTGGGCCACCCCCCGTCGAGCCCATCCCGGAGGAGCCCATTGCCTGCTCCATCTGTGGCACTCTCAACCCACCTTCCAACCGACACTGTGAGGAATGCGGCGCCCGCCTCGCACAGGGGCCACTGCCTACCGCGCCCCGTCCCTCGGTACAGGTGACCGCAGGTGTACGGGCGGTAATGGCCCTGGGCGCCTTGATCGTTGGCGTCCTCTTCATCGTGCTCCTCTTCCAGCTCTTTGGCGACGACGAAGAACCACCGGTCGCCGGCGATACGACACTCACCGAAGAGCAGCAGGCAACCTCCACGGTGGCACCGCCGACAACGATACAGACGGTCGGTCCCATCGACGTCGCCAATGCAGAATGCGATCCTCCCGGTCTCGGAGATCTGACATGCGCCAACCTCATCGACGGCGACCCGACCACCGAGTTCCAGGTCGACTATGAGGAACTGGCCGAGGGCGAGCCCATCACGATCACACTCACCTTCCGCCAGCCTATGACCGTCACCCGGATCGACTGGTACAACATCCCGGCCAACGATGAGACCCGGTTCCGCAGGAACATGAAGGCCCAGAGCATCTCGGTGACCTCGGACTCCAGTCCCGCGGAGGTCCCGATAAGTCTGGACAATGTGCCCCAGGCGCAGAACCTCACCTACTCGGCGATGAGCACCAATCGGCTGGTGATAACGGTGACCGCGGCCTACCCGGGTGAGACCGTCGATGGCGAGGCTCCGTTCGGCGAACTAGCCATCGCCGACATCACCGTGATCGGCCGAACCGCCCCCACCACCGGAATCACCACCGGCCCGGCCACAACCACCCCCGGTGGCACCGGTGGTACCGGCGCAACCACCACCACAGCCCCCTGAGTCCCTGGCGGGTGGTCAGGGGTGGTGCAGAGGCACCGGTTTGACCCAGTAGATCCAGGGGATGGAGAGAAGGGTCACCGCACCCTTCACCACGATGTTCACCCCGAGGATGGACCAGGCGACGGCGGCCGGGAACACCCCGAACAGGGTTGCCAGACCGACAAAGATGACGGAGTCTACGGGGATCGAGACCGCGTTTGAGACGAGGACCCGACCCCACTGCGCCCGCTCGCCCATTCGACGCTGCCACCTGGTGTACACATCAGTGTCGATAAGCTCCGCCACCACCTCCGCCACTATGGAGGCGATGACGATCCCCCACACCGGGGCAAGAACCATCCCGAACTCGGACTGCGGTCCGGTGATGGGGTCGGCGGGTAGTTCCGACACCACCCAGAAGACCAACGCCATGGCCAGGTTCACCACTGCGGCCACACCGATCAGGGTCCGGGCCGCCGACGGCCCGCCCACCTTGTGAATCAGGTCACGCAGGGTAAACGTGAACGGATAGACGATGGTACCGGCGTCGACCGCCCATCCCCCGACACCAACGATGCGAAGACTCGAGATGTCGGACACCATCTGGGCCGCGACATAGGCACCAGCGACGATCAGAAGAGTACGCAGGCCGGGTATCACCGGTCGGCGTTGCTCAGGGCGTGAGCGGATAGGGGGCGACGACGCATGCTAATGGGAGATTAGCGGCGGCGCCTGTCCCTATCAGCTGATCTTCTCAGCTATCGCGGGTCGCCATCTCGACACTGGGTGTATCCGGGGTGTCGAAGACCTCGAAGTCCAGCGCCTCCACACCGTCCTCGTCCTTGACGGTATCGACCAGGATGGTCGTGCCCGACTTGAACTCACCCAGGAGCACCTTCTCGGAGAGCGGGTCTTCGAGAAGCCGCTGGATGGCACGACGGAGTGGTCTCGCCCCCAGTTCGGGATCGTGACCCTCCCGGCCGAGGTACGCCTTGGCCTCCTCGGTGAGAACCAGATCGATCTGCTGGCCGAGAAGTTGCTCTCGCACCCGCACCAGGAGGAGATCGACGATCTGCTTGAGTTCTTCTGTGTCGAGCTCGTGGAACACGATGACCTCGTCGAGACGGTTGAGGAACTCCGGACGGAAGTGTTGCTTGAGCTGGTCGGTGACCTTGTCCTTCATCCGCTCGTACGTCATCTCCCCGGACTCGGCCTGGAAACCGACCGACTGCTTGTGCAGGTCCTTGGTTCCAAGGTTGGAGGTGAGGATGATCACGGTGTTCTTGAAGTCGACGCTGCGTCCCTGTGCATCGGTGAGACGACCCTCCTCCAGGATCTGGAGCAGGGTGTTGAATACGTCTGGGTGGGCCTTCTCGATCTCGTCGAAAAGAACCACCGAGAATGGTTTACGTCGCACGGCCTCGGTGAGCTGGCCACCTTCGTCATAGCCGACATAGCCCGGAGGCGAGCCGACCAGACGGCTCACGGTGTGCTTCTCCATGTACTCGGACATGTCTAGCTGGATGAGGGCATCCTCGTCCCCGAAGAGGAACTGGGTGAGTGCCTTGGCCGTCTCTGTCTTCCCGACACCGGATGGTCCCAGGAATATAAAGGAGCCGGAGGGCCGACGTGGGTCCTTGAGACCGGCCCTGGTGCGTCTGATTGCCTTGGAGACGGCTCCAATGGCGTCTTGCTGGCCGATGATACGCCGATGGAGTTCCTCTTCCATCTTGACGAGTCTGGCGGTCTCCTCCTCGGTGAGGCGGTGAACAGGGATTCCCGTCCACTGGGCTAACACCTCGGCGATCTCCTCCTCGTCGATCACCCAGCCGAATTCCTCACCCATCTCGAGGAGGGCGCGCTCCTTGTCGGTACGGTCGGTGACGAGGGAGAGTTCTTGGTTCCGTAGCTCCTGGGCGGTATCGAAGTTCTGAGAAGCCACTGCTTCTTGCTTGCGGCGACGGACGCCGGCGAGCTCCACATCGAGATCGGAGATCTCAGTGTTGGTGCCACCGGTGCGATGGATCCGCATCCGACTTCCGGCCTCGTCGATGAGGTCGATGGCCTTGTCCGGGAGGAACCGGTCGCTGATGTATCGATCGGCCAGATTGGCGGCCGAAACGATGGCTGGTCGGTGAAGCGCACAGAATGGTGTGACTCGTAGCGATCCCTCAGACCGAGCAGTATCTGGATGGTGTCTGCAACGGAGGGCTCACCCACCTGGATCGGCTGGAACCGCCGCTCCAGTGCAGAGTCCTTCTCGAGATACTTGCGGTACTCCTCAAGGGTGGTCGCCCCCACCGTTTGCAATTCACCACGGGCCAACATCGGTTTGAGGATGGAGGCGGCATCGATGGCGCCTTCGGCGGCACCCGCACCTACCAGGGTGTGTATCTCGTCGATGAAGAGGATGATGTCACCCCGGGAGCTGATCTCCTTGAGCACCTTCTTAAGACGCTCCTCGAAGTCACCCCGGTAGCGCGACCCGGCGACAAGGGCCCCCAGGTCGAGGGTGTAGAGGTTCTTGCCGGTGAGGGTTTCCGGGACGTCGTCAGTGACGATCGACTGGGCAAGGCCCTCGACGATGGCCGTCTTGCCAACACCGGGTTCGCCGATGAGAACGGGGTTGTTCTTGGTGCGCCGAGACAGCACCTGCATGACCCGTTCGATCTCGTTGGTACGACCGATGACCGGATCGAGCTTCCTCTCACGGGCCATCTGGGTCAGGTTGCGACCGAACTGATCGAGCACGGACGAGCCCGACGAAGATGACTCGCCTCGGCTCCCTGAGCCGGCGGGCTGGCGCTTAGGGACCTCTCCGACATTCCCGGGACTGGAAAGGAGCTGGATCACCGACTGACGCACCTTCTGCAGTTCCGCCCCGAGCGACTCGAGGACCTGGGCGGCAACACCCTCACCTTCTCGAATGAGACCGAGCAACATGTGCTCGGTGCCGATGTAGTTATGTCCGAGTTGCAATGCTTCACGCAGGGCTAGTTCGAGGACCTTTTTCGCCCGCGGCGTGAACGGGATGTGTCCCGCTGGGGATTGCTGCCCGGGACCGATGCTCTTCACTACCTCCTCACGCACGTTGGTGAGGTTGATCCCGAGGGACTCGAGGGCCTTGGCGGCAATGCCTTCCCCCTCGTTGAGAAGACCCAGCAGAATGTGCTCGGTTCCGATGTAATTGTGATTCAGCAGTCGGGATTCTTCCTGGGCGAGTACTACGACCCGCCTGGCCCGGTCGGTGAAACGTTCAAACACTTCTGTCCGCTCCTGACGATTGGACTGGCTTTCTTCATTGTACCCCGTGAACTCAATCTACCCCGACACCCTCGAGTAGCTGTTTCGGTGTCTTGTAGATAGGAGTCACGGTATGTGCATCCGAATACATATACAACCCGTCGGTGACATCTGTTGTTCCACTGATCGGTACCATCCCGTCGATGGACGAACTGCGGAGCATCATCGAGATCCCCCGGATCTGGGAGGATCTCGCCAAGATCGAAGATGGCCTCCTCGAATCCGTGGTGTCCGACGACGCCCATTTGACCGAGATATCCCAACATCTCCTTCTGGCCGGTGGCAAGAGACTGCGACCCATCCTGTCGCTGCTCGCCGCCCAGTTCGGCCCTTCCGACGACCATCGAAGACTCAAGGCGGGTATCGCGGTGGAGCTGATCCACGTGGGGAGCCTCTACCACGACGATGTCATCGACGAGGCCGACACCCGTCGTGGTGCTCCTTCGGTAAACGCCAACTGGTCCAACACCGTGGCCATACTCGCGGGGGATTTCCTCATGGCACGCGCCTCGGAAGTTGCCGCCACCCATCTCTCCCAGGAGTCGGTGCGGCTGCTGGCAGAGACCTATGCCAAGCTGGTCGAGGGCCAGACACGTGAGCTGAGCTTCATCGACAGCCTCGATCACCCCATCACCGACTACGAGAAGGTGATAGCAGGGAAGACGGCATCGCTCATCCGGACCTCGGCCCGTCTGGGCGCTATTGCCGCCGATGCCGATGAAGAGGTCACAGAAGCCCTCTCCACCTGGGCGTGGGAGCTGGGAATGGTGTTCCAGATCGCTGATGATGCCCTCGATCTTGTCGCCACCGAAGCATCGATAGGAAAACCCGCCGGATCCGATATTCGGGAAGGCACCTTCACCAGGGCTGTCCTCGACGCCGCGGCAGGTCCCGATGGCACCCGGATCCGAGAACTGGTCGCCACCGGTCGCCCCTTCTCCGATTCGGCAGTCGAGGAAATCATCGATGTCGTCCGCTCGGGGGGCCACGTCGATGCCGCCCTCAAGACGGCCATGGCACGGCTGGAGATCGCCAACCAGTCCCTATGGGTCCTTCCCGAGAACGAAACACGGGCAATCCTGGAACAACTCGGCGCGTTCATAGTCTCCCGGGTAGAAACGGCCCGCTCGGGCTTCTAGAGTTCGGGGCGCACCCTTCTGCGCGTGAAATCTCGCTCCATCGCGTCAAAAATCCGCACAGAACGATGCCTGAGCGTTCACCCCACCCTTCTGCGCGTGAAATCTTGCTCCATCACGTCAAAAATCCGCACAGAACGATGCCTGAGCGTTCACCCCACCGTCCTGCGCGTGAAATCTCGCTCCATCGCGTCAAAAATCCGCACAGAACGGGGGGACCCCAGCCGTCACTCCGGGCGCATGGTTGGGAAGAGGATCACATCGCGGATGTGGGCGGAGTCGGTTAGGAGCATGACGAGACGGTCGACACCGATGCCGAGCCCACCGGTTGGTGGCATCCCGTACTCCAGGGCGAGGAGAAAGTCCTCATCGATGACGTGGGC
>WHTL01000397.1 GCA_009377735.1 Acidimicrobiia bacterium | reverse complement strand
GGAATGCCCGAAGGGAACTCCGTGGTGGGCGGTGGGTGCCTCTGGGTGTTCGACGGTCACGACGAAGCCGTTTATGACGGCACATGGCAGTTCTTCGAGTTCCTCTCCCAGCTGGAACAGGACACCAAGTGGCATAAGGAGACCGGCTACTTCCCGGTCCGTCAGGAGACCTACCAGGCCCTCCAGGACGAGGGTTGGTTCGAAGACGAGCCCAACCACGCCACTGCCTTCGACCAGATACTCTCCGGTAACGATTCCCCCGCCTCCCAGGGGGTCCTCCTGGGAGGCTTCGTGGAGATTCGTGACGTGGTCGGTGTCGCCATCGAGCGTGCCCTCACAGAGGGGACCGATGCCCAGAATGCATTGGACGAGGTGGCGGAGCAGTCGAACCAGATACTCACCGACTACGCCGCCCAGATCGGGGAGTGAGCCCACTCCGCGACGTGGTGGCACAGGGCAGGACACAATCGGATAGGTGGTCTTAGTGGAACAGGTCCGCTTCCCCAACCGAGTTCTGCCCTATGCGCTCCTCGCCATCACCCTGATCCTGGTCGGGCTGTTTTTCTTCGTCCCCAGTGTCGAGAGTCTCGTCCTCAGCTTCTACCGGCTCAGCCCGTTTGGCGATAGTCGCACCTTTGTCGGGTTGGATAACTTCGCCCGTCTCCTCAGCGACACCGACTATCGCAACTCCTTCGTCATCACGGTGATCTTTGTAGCCTTCGTCGTCTTTGTTGGTCTGTCCGTCAGTCTCGCTGGTGCGGTGGCCGCCAACCGGCGCTATCGGGGATTCGGTATCTATCGCACGCTGCTCATCTGGCCCTACGCCCTCTCCCCAGCCATCGCTGGTTTGGTATGGGCGTTGCTCATGGATCCCACCATCGGACTGGTGACCCGCCCCCTCGCCGAGCTCACCGGATTCACCGCCGACTGGCGAAGTGACGGTACCGCGGCTCTCCTCTTCATTGCCGTCGCCGCCACCTGGAAGATGATCGGTTACAACGTGGTCCTTTTCCTGGCCGGGCTCCAATCGATACCCACCGATCTCCTGGAGGCCGCCCTGGTCGATGGTGCCACCTCGGTGAAGCGCTTCTGGCGGATCACCTTCCCCCTCCTCGCTCCCATGACCTTCTTTCTCTTCGTGATGAACAGTCTCTATGCGTTCTTCGATGTGTTCGGGCTGGTGGACATCACCACAGCGGGTGGGCCGGGTCGGGCCACCGACCTACTCATCTTCAAGCTCTATCGAGACGGCTTCGTCGGTCTCAACACCGGTTTTGCCTCGGCGCAGTCGGTGGTGTTGTTCATTTTCGTTGCCGGGCTGATGGCATTCCAGTTCCGTTTTGCTCGACGGAGTGTGCATTACCAGTGACCGCATCCACCCACCCCGAGACACGTCGCCCGGTTACACCCGAGGGGCGACGCCGCCGTTTCCTGGCTCCGCTGGCGAGCCATGCCATCACCATTCTCTTTGTCCTCATCGTGATCGTGCCGGTGCTCTATATCATCGTGCTCAGCACCCAGACTCCATCGGAGTTCTACCAATACCCACCCGACCTCTCGATCGGTCAGGCCATCGCCGAGAACTATCAGACGGCGTGGCAACGGGCGGACATGGGTCGTCTCCTCCTAAACACCAGTTTCGTGGCCGTCTCGGTGTCGATCGGAAAGATCATCCTCTCCATCACCGCCGCCTTCGCCTTCGTCTACTTCCGGTTCCGGGGGAAGAACCTTCTCTTCATCGCCATCCTGGCCACCCACCTCCTCCCGTTGCCGGTGCGGATCGTCCCCACCTTCGAGCTGATGGACCGACTGGGCTGGATCAACACGTTCCAGTCGCTCACCATTCCATTCTTCGCCTCCGCCACCGGCATGCTGCTCTTCCGCCAGTTCTATCAGACCATCCCCACTTCCCTCGCCGACGCCGCCCGCGTCGATGGGGCCAGCCCCACGCAGTTCCTGGCAAGGATCTTGGTGCCCCTCTCCAAGACCAACATGGCCGCCCTCTTTCTCATCGAGTTCATCTACATGTGGAACCAATATCTGTGGCCCCTCATCGTCGCCAATGTCGATGCCACGCGCATGGTCCAGATCGGGCTGAAACAGCTCATCGCCACAGACGCCGCCATCGAATGGGGGGTGGTGATGGCGGGCGCCACCATGGCTATGCTCCCCCCACTCATCGTTCTCCTGCTATTACAGAAGAGCCTCGTCCATGGTCTCGCCATCGACATCGACAAGTAAGGACAAAGGACGCAATGCGATATCCCTCGGAAGCACCGGGGTCCTGATGGACGATGTTGGCATGGTCAATATCGTGGTCAGGAGCGGGCCGTGAGCCTGATCGACGACTATCGGGGCTTTGTCTTCGACCTCGACGGCACCCTCTATCTCGACGATCGGGCGCTTCCGGGAGCGGTGATGGCCCTAGAGGCGGTCCGGGGCCAGGGCAAGCCGGTGGTGTTTCTGACGAACAAACCCTTGGAGCCGTCCAGCTCCTATGCCACCAAGCTCACCGATTTGGGGATCACTGCCGGTGCCAATGAGGTCGTCTCCTCTCTAGATGCCCTGGTGGTATATCTCACCGCCAACCATCCCCGGGCGGCCGTTCTGTGTGTGTCGGAGGCACTGGTCTCCGACACCCTGGGTGACGCAGGTTTCAAGATCGCGAGTCCTGACCGACCCACTGACGCAACCGTGGTGGTGGTCGCCTTCGATCGCACGTTCGACTACAAAAAGCTACACGCCGCCTACCTCGCCGTGAACGCCGGTGCGGTAATCGTGGCGACCAACCCCGATCGTTACTGCCCAACATCTGAAGGTGGCATGCCCGATTGCGCCGCCATGCTCGCCGCGGTGGAGGCATGCACCGCCACCAGCGCCGAGGCGGTGGTGGGAAAACCGTCGACCCACATGTCAGACGCGGCTATCTCCCGCCTCGGCATGGCAGCCGCCGAGGTTCTGATGGTGGGGGATCGGATCGAAACCGACGTGGCCATGGGCGAGAGTGCGGGAATGGCCACCTGTCTTGTGTTGTCGGGCGCCACCGATCGGGCCGACCTCGCCGCCTCGGACCTAACCCCCAACCACGTAATCG